>NZ_VBVZ01000053.1 GCF_005863185.1 Pseudomonas edaphica | reverse complement strand
CGAGAGACCCTTATAAGTCTCTCGTCTTTTTTATGGGCCGGTCTTATCTAAAAAACCTGGCCCTCCCGAACCGCGTCCCAGAACCCGGCGGGCCCGAAACGCTGCTGCAGTTTGACCATGGAGTGTCCTATGCGCGTGTTGACGCCGTTGTTATTGCTCACCCTCAGTGCTTACGTTCAGGCCGAGACCCTTCCCAGCTTCCTCAACAGCAACGACACCATCCGCAACTTGCCGGTGCCCAACCTGCCCGCCGACGCTTATCGGCCGACCACACCCCAGACCCAGTTGCCGCAAGCGCCTGCCACCCAGAACCAGCCGTTGCTGATGGACACCAAAGTCACCATCCGCAAGCTGCAGATCGAGGGCGGTACGATCTACCCGCTGGACGAAACAGCCAAGGCCTATGCGCCCCTGATTGGCCGTGAGACCAACCTCGCGCAACTGATCGAAGCCACCCGCACGATCACGCGTCGCTACCAGCAGGACGGCTACCTGTTGTCCTACGCGTTCCTGCCGCAACAGAGCTTCGAAAACGGCCTGGTGCGCGTGGTATTAGTGGAGGGTTACATCAAGGATTACGAGCAAAGCGGCGACATCGGCTCAGTCTCGGCCTACGTCGACAAGCTGGCTAACAAACTGCTGGCCGAGCGACCGCTCACGCGCAAGACGTTCGAGCGCTATACCACGCTGATGGGGCGTATTCCCGGCGTGACC
Source organism: Pseudomonas edaphica (assembly GCF_005863185.1). Classification (GTDB taxonomy): domain Bacteria; phylum Pseudomonadota; class Gammaproteobacteria; order Pseudomonadales; family Pseudomonadaceae; genus Aquipseudomonas; species Aquipseudomonas edaphica. The sequence continues at coordinate 17,482 of NZ_VBVZ01000053.1, read as the reverse complement.
CTGCAGGCGCAAGTGCCGCCGCCGGGCACTACCGATGGCGCCACGCACATGAAGATCGAAGCCTCGCGCAAACCGTTTACCACCAGCATGAGCCTGGTCGATAACAACCGTAACGGCACCCAAGCGTTGCTCACCGCCACCAGCAATTCCCAGACGTCCATGGGCGAGCAGCTTTACGTCAGCGGCCTGTTCCCGCCGGGTGACGACAAAGAACATTACTACCGCGTGGGCTACAGCCAATTCATCAATGCCGAGGGCAGCCAGTTGATACTGGGCGCCGAGCGTTATCGCGCCGACCCCAAAAGCAATATCCAGCTGGACGGCGGCTTCGAGCTCAAGCCGCACCAGTCGATCGACCGCTACACCATTGGCCTCAGCCACCCGCTGATTGCCTCACCCAATGAGTCGCTGACCCTGGCCACACGCCTGTATGCGGTGGACCAGACCACGCGCTATCAACTCGTGGGCTACCCCAACCGTTTCGACATCGAAAGCGACCTGCGCGCCCTTGCGTTCGAGGGTGACTGGCGCAAGTCCGACACCCGCCAGTTGCGCATCCTCAGCGCCGGCCTGTACCAAGGCATCAACGGCCTGGGTGCCAGAGCCCACAGCGACCTGGGCACGGCTAAACCTGATCTGGACTTCTTCCGCCTGCGCCTTTCCGGTGTGCAGAGCGACAAGTTCTTCGACAACTGGCAAGGCGTGCTTTCGGGTGCGTTCTACTGGAGCGACGCCACCTTGCCCGACAGCGAGCGCGCCACCTTTGGCGGGCAGAACTTCGGCCGTGGCTACCCCGATGATCAAGCTTCGGGCGACAAGGGCTGGGGCGTGGCGTATGAGGTCAACTACAGCTTCAACCGCGCTGGCGACTGGGTGAAGATTCTGCAACCGTATGTGGTGCTTGACCGCGCCAAGACCTGGTTCAACGAACTGCCGGTCAAAGGCAACGACATGTCCTCGGCGGCCGTGGGCCTGCGCTTCGGCGACAACAAGTACTACAACATCGCCCTGGAAGCGGCCAAGCCGATGTCGGACATCGCCCTGGACAGCTTTAACCGGCGGCCGCGGTATACCTTGAGTTTCAGTTATCAGTTGTGAGGTTTGTGGGAGGCTGCGGGGCTGCGGAGTACATATCCGTTATTTGGGTGATGGCTGCTTATGGTTCCGCTCTTACAGCGGCTCACTTTTGGAAAGACCCAAAAGTAAGCAAAAGGTCTTCGCCCCAACACTCGGTGCCTCGCTTAGGCTCGGCATGCCCGCAATCCGACAGTGATTTGGGGGGCCGCCGCGATGGGCCATCCTTGGCCCAGCGCGGCTAAACCGGCATCCCTGCCGGTTTACCCCCCAAATCCCTGTCAGATTCCGGCCATCGTGTTTGACGGGGCGATTTCAGATCAAGATCACGATCAAAAGCGCAGATCAAAAGACCGCTGACTTCGCCAGCGAAAAGGATGTAAGAGCCGGAGCAACAGCAAATCCATACTCGGTCTAATGTGGGAGCTGGCTTGCCTGCGATGGCATCAACTCGGTGTGCCTGATGTACCGAGGTGTCTGCATCGCAGGCAAGCCAGCTCCCACAGAAAAGCAGCTCTTCAGTGTATGCAAATCCGCAGCCGACCTCATATTCAAAACTGCATGCGCTCCCACATTCAGACCGAGTTGTATCAAGTAGATAGGCTTTGGCTTTGCACTTGATCTGGCTTTTGCTTCAACCACTCAGGTCGGCTTTCAGGCCGCCGTGCTCTGCTTTTGATCTTGCTTTTGATCTGAGACGCCCCGTTAACCACGATGGCCGAACGCAGGCTTGAATCTGTGGGTAACCCGGCAGGACGCCGGGTTAGCCGCGCTTGGCCAAGGATGGCCCATCGCGGCGGCCCACGGATTCAAGCCGGAGTGAGGGCACACCGAGCCTAAGCGAGGTGCCGAGTGGTGGGGCGAAGACCTTTTGGTTACTTTTGGGGCGTTTGCCAAAAGTGACCCGCTGTAAGAGCGGAACCATAGGCCGCCGTTACCGCAGCAACGGATATGTACTCAACAACCCCCGCTACAACCGAGACTTGCGCAAAGGAAAAAGACTGTTAAGCGTATCAATCAAGCGCACCAGATAAATGGGCTTGCGAAACAAATCCAACACCTGCAACCGCAGCATGTCACTCACATCATCCATCTCCGCATGCCCAGACATCACAATCACCGGCAAATGCTGACGATCCGTGTGCTCACGCAAGCGCTTGATCAACGATATCCCACTCTCCTCTGGCATACGCAGGTCAGTGATAACCAGGGCAATGTCAGGATTCAGCGTCAGTTCCTGCAATGCGTAAGTCACAGAGCTGGCGGTAAAACAAACGAAGCCCTCGTTCTCCAGCGACTCCGCCAGTTCTACGAGGGCATCTTCTTCGTCGTCCACCAACAGGATTTGTTGACGGAAAGGTACAGCTGCAGCATTCATGGGCACTACCTGATGTCACCACTCAAAACCATCTGAAATCAACAGCAGGCCGTCCCAAACTCACAACGCGGTGATCGCCGCCTGAATTCTGGCAAAGAAGGCCGTAATCTGAGGCCCCAGCGTCGTCCCGGCTGCCAGTATCACCAATGCTACAATCGCCACGAGAATGAGGTACTCAATCGCGGTCGCGCCCTCTTTGCGATGAAAAAGTAGCTGAAGTTGAACATGGAGTTTAATCAACAGTTCGAGGATCATCGTACTACTCCTATGGGCGACCAGACGCCCTAGCTCGGTGCTGCACAGTAATTGCCATGTGCCACCTGAGCATTGTCAACAAACCCCACCCTCACAACTGTAAGAACTGATTAATCACAAAGTAGTGGTCGTTTTGCTGGCGCCTGAATCCCTTGTTTTCAAGGCTATCGAGGCGCGCCACGAAGAAATCTTTCTGTCAGTAATGGCATTTTGTCCTAGCTGAACTACCTTCAAATAGCGAAATAGTTAGTCACTGTTCATAGCAGCCGAGTTGCGGAATTAGCCTGTTGGGATCGACGGGTTTTGGTGCAACAGGAAAAGGAGAGCCGTCATGAACACGCGTCTCAGCATGGTACTTGCCGGTGTGCTCTTGGTCGGTGCGCTGTTTGCCGGTTATTGGGGGTTGGTGCTCAGCCGCGAACCTGCCCCGGCGCCGCCACCACCGCCTACCGCACCGGTAGAAAAAGCCGTCGCCGTGGTCGAGGACCAGACCCGCCAATCGGTGGTGGTGCTGGCCCACGATGTACCGCCCTTTATTGCCCTGACCGCCGCAGACCTGAGCATCGAAAAACTGCGCACAGCGCCAGCGGGCAGTATGACCAGTGTTGACCAGGCCATCGGCCGCACACCATGGCGCGCCTTGCAGGCCGGCACCTGGCTCAACGATGAGAGCTTCAGCCCCGGTGGCCCACTGGCCCGCATGATCCGCCCCAACGAACGCGCCCTCGCGGTTGCCGTCGATGAAGTGATTGGCGCTGCCGGCCAACTGAGCCCAGGCGACTATGTGGACGTGTTGCTGTACCTGCGCCAGGACGTCGCCAACGTCGAACAATCCGCTCAAGTGGTGATCCCTGCCATGCGCCTGCTCAGTGTCGGCGATCAAATGGGCCTGACCAACGACGGCGTTCCCGCTTCACCACCAGCAATGACCGCCGAAGAAAAAGCCCAACGCCATGCCCCCTCTCGCACCGTGGTGCTGGCCGTGCCCGAACAACTGCTGAGCCAACTGATGCTGGCGACCCAGGCCGGCACCTTGCGCCTGGCGGTGCGCAGCGCCGATGAACGCTTGCTGAGCCACTACTGGGCCGGTGAGAGCGATGCACCGGGCAAGCTGCAAAGCGCTAACCGCGACCTCTACCAATTCACCCAACTGGCCTTCGTCCAGGCGCCCAAAAAAGTCGCCCAGGGTGGCCCCGCGCGCCGCACCGGTGTTGAGGTGATACGCGGTAATCAAGCAACCCAACAAACACCCGACTGAACAAGGATGCTGTGCATGAACCGACGTTTCGCACCGGTGTTCACGCTGAAAATCGCCTGTGCCCTGATGCTGTCGAACTTGTCTGTGGGGCTCGTTGCAGCCGCAACGGGCAACTGCGGCAGCCTGGGCCAATTACCCGCAGCACTGTCGGTGGGCGAGGGCCTGCAACAGGAGCTGCAATCCCCTGTCGCCATCACACGCTTGGCCATTGGCGACCCGAAAATTGCCGACGTACACCTCAATGGCGATCGCGGTTTCCTGCTCACCGGCGTGGCCTCCGGCACCACCAGCCTGATGGTCTGGACCGCCTGTTCGAACACGCCGCGCCAGAGCATGGTGTTCGTCAAAGGCAAGGCTACCTCGGCATTGACCAGCCTGTCGCTGTCGCCGTCAGAAGACCCGACGCTGCCCAGCCAGGTACAGACCGATATCCGCTTCGTCGAAGTCAGCCGCTCCAAACTCAAGGAAGCCAGCACCAAGATCCTCGGCATCGGCAGCAACTTTTTCCTCGGCAGCCCCAAATTGCTCTCGCCTACCGTCGACACGTTCAAGCTGCCGGTGAGCACCACCAACTTTAATATCGGCTTTGGCGGCGGGCGGGTTTCTGCCCTGATCAATGCCCTGGAAAGCAGTGGTTTTGCCTACACCCTGGCGCGTCCAAGCCTGGTAGCCATGAGTGGGCAAAGTGCGACTTTCCTGGCCGGCGGCGAAGTACCGATCCCGGTGCCCAGCAGCGCCAGCAACAACATCTCGATCGAGTACAAAGAGTTCGGCATTCGCCTGACACTCACGCCAACGGTGATCGACCACAATCGCATCTCCCTCAAGGTGGCACCCGAAGTCAGCGAGCTGGACTACACCAATGCCGTGGTCATTCAAAACATCCAGGTGCCGGCCCTGACCATCCGCCGCACCGACACCAGCGTGTCACTGGCCGACGGCGAAAGTTTCGTGATCAGCGGCCTGATCAGCAGCACCAACACCACCAATATCAGCAAGTTTCCAGGCCTGGGCGATATCCCGATTCTCGGTGCGTTCTTTCGTGATTCCTCGGTCAACCGCCAGGACAAAGAGCTGCTGATGATCGTCACCCCGCACCTGGTGCAGCCGCTGGCCGCCAACGCCCAACTGCCGTCCTTGCCCGGCGAGAAGCTGCGCAACTACGACCCGAACTGGTACCGCCTGTACTTCCTGGAAAACGGCAATTTCGACCGACTCAATGGGTTGTCTCAATGAGCGATAGCCTGAGCCAGACGTTTCTGGCAATCACCCGCAACAGCACCGACCTGGAATGGCTGCAGGGCGCGCTGGCACCGCTTGGCCAAGTGGTCAGCGCCGGCAGCGGCACCCTCGACGAGCTGCTCGCGCTGGTGGACGTGACCTTCGCCAACCTGGTGTTTATCGGCCTCGACCGCGAACACGTGGTGGCCCAAAGCGCGCTGATCGAAGGCGCGCTGGAGGCCAAGCCGATGCTCGCCATCGTCGCCCTCGGCGATGGCATGGACAACCAGCTTGTACTCAATGCCATGCGCGCCGGCGCCCGCGATTTTGTCGCCTATGGCTCACGCTCCAGCGAAGTCGCCGGGCTGGTACGTCGCCTGAGCAAACGCCTGCCGCCGGTGACCACCAACACCCAACTGGGTGGCCTGACCGTGCTCTACGGCACCCAGAGCAATGCCGACGGCGCATTGCTGACCAGCCACTTGGCGCTGGTGGTGCAAAAGAGCGGCCAGCAAACCCTGTTGCTAGACCTGGGCCTGCCGCGCGGTGACAGCCTGGCGTTGCTGGGGCTGGAAAGCTCGTTCAATTTCGGCGATGCCTTGCGCCACCTCAGGCGCCTGGACAGCACCTTGATCAACAGCGCGTTTACCTGCGCCGAAGAGGGCCTGCGCATCCTCGCCTACGCCCCCAACGACGAGCCCCTGGCACAGACCAGCGCGGCCGAGCTGTACATGCTGCTCAGTGCCTTGCGCCAACACTTCCAGCACATCGTGGTGAACCTCGCCGGCCAGCCCGACAGCGAAGCGCTGCGCACCTTTGTCAGCCATTGCGACAAGCTGTTGTGGTGCACCGACCAGAGTGTGCTGGACTGCCGTCGCAACCTCGGCGTGCTGAACCAGTGGCGCGAAAAAGGCATGAAGCTGGAACACGCCAAGCTGCTGGTCGACCGCTACATCAAAGGTTGCGCGCCCGACGCCGAAGCCCTGGGCAAAAGCTATGGGCTGGAGGTGATCGCGGTGCTGCCGCTGAGCCCGGAGGTGCGCCTGAATGCCAAGAACCAAGGGCAAACCCTGTTCGCCCTGGCCCCACGCGAAACCCTGACCCACAACCTCAAAGCTTTGGGCGAGCGCCTGGCAAAGCGCTCCGAAGGCATGAAGCAACCCTCGCACACCTGGTTTGAACGCCTGCTGAGGGCTGGCAAATGAACGGTGAAAAACTCTTCGGCGCCCCCGCTCGCGGCCTCGGTGGCAACACTGACCACGACGGGCTCAAGCTGGTGCTGCATCGCTACATCATCGATGCCATCGAGGAGTCAGGCAAAAACTTGCTGGAGGGTTCACGCCCGCTGTTGGCGCAGTTTGTCATCGACAAAGTGGCCGAATACATCAACCGCATGCACCTGGCGATTTCCCGTTATGAGATGGAGCGCCTGGCCGAAGAGATCGTCGATGAACTGACCGGTTTCGGCCCGCTGGAAGTGCTGCTGCGCGACCCGTCAGTGACCGAAATCCTGGTCAACGGCCCGCACCGGGTGTTTATCGAACGTGACGGTTTGCTGCATCAAAGCGACCTGCGCTTTATCGATTCGCACCACGTTGAACGCGTGATGCAACGCATCCTCGCACCGCTGGGTCGGCGCCTGGATGAATCGTCGCCGATGGTCGACGCACGCCTGCCGGATGGCAGCCGGGTCAATGCAATCATCCCGCCGATTGCCCTGGATGGGCCGTGCCTGTCGATTCGTAAGTTTCGCAAGGACATGCTCAAAAGCAGCGACCTGGTGGCGATGCAGACCATCGACCAGAACATCTTTGACTTCTTCCAGGAAGCCGTGGGCAAGCGCTGCAATATCCTGATCAGCGGCGGTACCGGCACCGGTAAAACTACGCTGCTCAATATTCTCAGCCAACTGATCAACCCCCATGAACGCCTGGTCACCATCGAAGACGTGGCCGAGTTGCAATTGGGCCACCCCCACGTGGTGCGCCTGGAAACCCGCCCGCCGAATGCCGAGGGCCACGGCGAGGTCAAGGCCAGCGACCTGATTCGCAACGCCCTGCGGATGCGCCCCGACCGCATCATCCTTGGTGAGATCCGTGGCGTGGAAGTGCTTGATGTACTCACCGCCATGAACACCGGCCACGACGGTTCCATGAGTACCGTGCACGCCAACAACGCTGCCGATGCATTGCTGCGTCTGGAAACCCTGGTGGGTTTGACCGGCCGTGTGGTGGCGGAGAAAACCCTGCGGCAAATGATCTGCGCGGCGCTCGATGTGGTGATCCAGTTGACCCGTTTGCCGGACGGGCGTCGTTGCGTCAGCGAAGTGGTGGAGGTGGTGGGTATCCGCGAAGACGTGTACGTGACCAATACCCTGTTCCGCCATGACCGGCGCACTGGCTTCGGCTTCTTGCGCGAGGCGGTCAACCCTGCCGGCGATAAACTGCGCCGCGAACCGGCTTAGCCTTGAAAGGGACATGACCATGACCGGGGCCATCCTGCTACTTATCTGTTTGATCCTGATCGGCCTGTCGATCCGCTCCTTTCAGAACGGCCTGCGCCGTGCCCAGACCGAGCGGGTACTGAGCCGGCTCGCCGAGGGCCAGCCGCAGCTCACCGAAGAAGCCAACCAGTGGAGTGGCGTGGAACGGATGTTCCTGCGCGCAGGCCTGGGCAAACCCACGGACAGCCTGGGCCTGTGGCTGGCGATCTGGGCCCTGGGCGTGGCGTTGGGGCTGCTGGTGGCCGGCTGGCTCGGCCTGCTGGTGATGCTGGTGCTGCCGCCGGTGCTGCTGCGCCTGTACATCGCCTGGCGCTACCAGCGGCGCATCAAGCGCATGATCGAACAGCTGCCGCAATTGCTCGACCACACCGTGCGCAGCCTCAAGGCCGGGCGCACCCTGGCCGACTCGGTGCTGGGCGGTATCGAGATCACCGAAGACCCGCTGCAACAGGCCATGGGCCGTATCCAGCGCAATGTGCAGTTGGGCGTAAGCCTGCCGGAGTCGACCCACGACTTTGCCGAGTTCTACGAGCGTGATGAGTTTCGCCTGTTTGCGCTGGGCTTGAAGATCAACCATCGCTATGGCGGCAATGCCAGCGAACTGTTGGAAAACCTGATCAAGATGATCCGCGAGCGCGAGCAGGCCGCCCGCCAGTTGCGCGCCCTGACCGGCGAAACCCGCGTGACCGCCTACGTGCTCGGCGCCCTGCCCATCTCGATGATCGGCTACTTCCTGGTGGTGAACCCGGCATACCTGATGACCATGTGGAACGACGGCACCGGGCGCACGCTGTTGTTCGTGGCACTCGGCATGCAACTGCTGGGCTGCTTCACCTTGTGGCGCATGCTGCGGAGTGTATGAGATGGCTATCCCACTGCTGATCAGCGCCGTAATGCTCCTGGCCGCCCTGGCGCTGGTGCTGGCCAACCTGCTCAAACACCGGCGCGGCCAGCGCCTGGTCGCCCAGCGCTTGCAGGGCCAGATGGGCCGTGAACGCACGCTCAATACGTTGATGCGCCAATTGGGCAACAGCCCTATCGCGCAACGCTCGGTCAGTCTGGACAACGAAACCCAACTGCTGCTCAGCCGCGTCGGTTGGCGCCAGGCCAGCCAACGTTCCATGTTCGCCGCCCTTCAGGTCGGCACGCCGCTAGTGGCGCTAGGCGTGGTGCTGTTGGGCCAGGAGCTGCTGTTTCCCCACACGGCCTCGCCGTGGCTGGCGCCCGCAATCGGTATGGGCATCGGTTACCTGTTGCCCAAACGCATCCTGGCCTGGGCCGCCAAGGCGCGTCAGCAGCGCATTTCCCGTGAGGTCTCGACCTTCATTCCGCTGCTGCGCATCCTGTTCGAGTCCGGCATGGCGGTTGAACAAGCGCTGCGCGTGCTGAGCATTGAAGCGCAGCGCCTGCTGCCGGACCTGACTTATGAACTGCGCCTGATCCTGACGCGTGTCGACTCCGGCCTGGAGCTGAGCGAAGAACTGGGCAAGACCGCACGGATGCTGGCCGTGGATGAATTCACCGACACCTGCACCATCCTCCAGCAACTGGTGCAGCAAGGCGGCGGTGCGATGAAATCGCTGCTGGCGCTCAAGCAATTGCTCGACGACCGCCGCCTCACGCGCATTCAGGAATTCGTGTCGAAGATGTCGGCAAAGATGTCGGTGGTGATGATGGTGTTCCTGTTTCCCGCCCTGCTGATCGTGCTCGGGGGGCCGGCGTTCATCGGCATCTCCCGGGCCTTGAGTAACTTATGAGGACCGCCCGATGAAAGCCTTGATAGCCGGTTTGAGCCTGTTGCTTCTCGGGGGTTGTGCCACCAACGGCCAAACGCCGTGGGCGGCCCTGACAGCGGGCGGCAGTTGCCCCAAACCAGGGTCGGACCAGGAACTGGCGCTGAACCTGGCCGATGAAATGGCCGGCGACGGCAAGCTGCACGCCAGCCTGGCGAACCTGCAGAGCCTGCCGGCCAACCTGCCCCAGGTGCGCCTGCGCCAGGCCAAGGCGTATCGTCTGCTCGGGCGTAGCGAGGCACAGCCGCTTTATCAAAGCCTGATCGGCACCTGCATGGCGGCTGAAGGCGAACACGGCCTGGGCCAGTTGGCCTCAGCCAAGGGCGACAACGGCCAAGCCATGGCGCACTTGCAACGCGCGGCCCGGTTGGCGCCGACGGATGAAAAAATCCGCAATGACCTGGGCGTGGTGTACCTCAACCAACTGCGCCTGGAAGACGCACGCTTCGAGTTCATGACTGCCATGGAGCTCAAGCAGAGCGACCCGCTGGCGGCGATCAATCTGGTGACCCTGATGATCTATCAGGACAACTGGAAGCAGGCCGCGCAGGTGGCCAGCCAAATGAACCTGAGCCCTGAACAAGTTACCGACGCCCAGGCCCGCGCCGAGAAACTCAAAGGCGCCAGCGTTCCCGTCGCCAAGGTCAAAGACCAGGTGGCTACCATGAGTGATGCCGCAAGCACCCCGAGGAATTGATCATGAAAATGCTATATCTCACCAGCCTCGCCGTACTGGCACTGCCCCTCAGTGTCATGGCCATTGAGCCCGGCCCGTCATCGCCGCAGCAGGCGGTGACCGAAAGCTGGCTGACCTTGCAGTCCAGCGGGAAAGCGGCCTCAAGCACCCAGCAAAAAGCCTCAGCCGCCGAGCGTGACCTGGCGGCGCAACGCTTGCTGGAAAGCTACAAGCACCCGATTCCGGAGTACTTCGATCAGAAGGCGGGCGGGACAGCCCAGGGCGGTAACTGACAACAGGACGCGGAGCGTCCTGGGCGGCATTCCCACGCAGAGCGTGGGAACGATCATTCAGACACAATCGGGCTTTCTGTGGCGAGCAAGCTTGCTTGCGCTGGGGTGCGAAGCGCCCCCAAAAAAGCCGGAGACTGCTGCGCAGTCAACGGGAGCAAGCTCCCTCGCCACAGCAAGCCCGCTCCCACTCAGTGGGCGGTGACTCGCTGGCGCATCGCCGAGTTGTTAGGCGACAACGCCAGCGCCAACTGCGTGCGGTTATGCATGTGCGTCAGGCGCAGCACCTGGGACACATACAGCTTCACGGTGTTCTCGGTAATGCCCAGCTCACAGGCAATCTGATAATTGGTCTGCCCCTTGCCCACCAGCCGCGCAACATCCAGCTGACGTGGCGACAGTTGGTTGAAGATCGCCGGAATCTCCACCGGCCCGGCCTCCTCGGCCGACGCCTCGTCATTCTCATGCCCTGGCGGGCTGCGGCGTGCTTTGTCGAGGTCCTGGTACAGGTCGTTGATGGACTCGGAAAGAAATTGCAGCTTCTGGTTCAAGTGCCCCAGTTGCAGCTCTTTCTTGCGCTCCTCCAACGCCGCTTCCTGGCGCTGCAAGCCTTCGAGCAGCTCATCGAGGTTGATTGGCTTCTGGTAGTAATCCGCGATCCCCGCACGCAGCGCCTTGATCACATCCTGCTTGTCCGCACGGCCGGTCAACATGATCGCCTCAAAGGCGCGCTGCTTGCCCGCAACCTTCTGCAGGGCCTGGACCAACTCGATGCCGTCCATGTCCGGCATATGCAGATCGCACAGCACCAGGCCAATCTCGGCGTCTTCGGTAAAACGCTTCAAGGCCTGCTGGCTGGATTCACACGGGACGCAGCGGAAACCGCTGCTTTCAAGAAATTCACAGAGCTCTTCCACGATCAGCGGTTGATCGTCGACCACGAGCACTTTTACTGCAGAGGTAAGCTTGTTCACGCGCTACTCCATGCATTGCAAGCCAAAAGTTTGACTAATCCTTCACCACGAATATTCCCGTACATCTACGTATTAAACGTAGACGTACTTTCCGACTATGTACATAGCGTTAATACCCTCAGACGATTAATGGATCCAAAACCAGGTGGCGGCGAACCCCACCAGTAAAAACGGCGCAAACGGCAGTTTTCTTGACGGGTCCGGCGCCAGATAACCCAGATGCTTTTTAACCCCTTGACTCATAAGCGGCCAAAGCTTTGGCGCTGCCAATAGCCACAGCAAATTGGCGATCGCGGCCCCCACAAATGAACCCAGCAAATAGTCGGCATTGGAGGCCAGCGCCAAGGCCGCGAGCAGCTTTACATCCCCCGCTCCAAGGCGGCCCAGGGCGTAACCGGGCAAGGTCAGCAGCAGCGCCAGGAAAAACGCCCACAGCCCCTGCCCGACGGAGGCGCCGAGCCAGGTGTTGCCCGTCCACACGAGGTAGATCAACGCCAACAACGCCGCGCCCAGCGTCAGGCGATTGGCAAGCAAGCGCTGGCGAACGTCCTGCACGGCACACAGCCCCAACCACAACAGCACCACTGCACTATGGATCACGTAAAAAACATCCCTTTTCGCCGATTGATTCTATGCTGATATCAAGTAGTAGCCGTCAGGGTAGACGCGGTGATGAAAACAAGCCTCCCGGAAAAGCAAAAAGGCGCGGCAGCCATCGAGTTCATTGCCGTGTTTGTGATTTTTTTTGCCGTGTTCTACGGCACGGTCAGCTATAGCCTGCCGCTGCTGCTGTTGCAGTCGTTCAACCAGGCCACCGCCGAAGCCGTGCGCCAGAGCGTAGGGCTGGACCCGAATATGCAAGGCTACCCCGCCGCCGTACAGGCCACTGCCAAAACGGCGGTCGCCAACCGTTTGGGGTGGATTCCCAACGCCTACAAATTCGACGCTTCCACCCAAGTCACCACCACCTTCACCAGCGGGCTGTTGTCGGTGCAGATCAACTACCCGTCGGCCAACCTCCAGGCGGTGCTGCCCTTTATTGTCCTGCCGGGCATCGGCACCGTGCCGCAGTTACCGGCAACTCTGCAGGCCCAGTCGAGCCTGCAGTTTTGACTTCGGGGGACAGACTTTTCGGGCGCTTGCTCGGTCGCAATGGCGCGCTGGAAATCGACACGCCCGCGCCGCCGTCTGCCGGGTTGCATGTGCAACTGGATAGCCAAGGCCGCGTGCTCGACCTCAGCGGCACGTTGCGCCCACAGTTGCCGCCACTGGTTAACTCGCCGCGTTTGCAAGAACTGCTGAGTGCCCATAGCGCCGTAACGGTTGAAGGCGTGCCCGCCGACTGGCAGCGCCACAGCCTCGACCTGGATTTTCACGGGATCGCCGGGCAAACCCTGCACACCCGCGGCACGCTTGAACCCCACGACAATGGCTGGCTGCTGCATGCCGTAGACATTGGTGATTTGCTCGGCGGCCGGCAATTGGCCGAGCAGCGCGAACAGAACCACCAATTGAGCAGCCGCGTCAGTGAACAACTGCGCGTGTGCAGCCTCAGCCGCCTGCCCGAGGTGTTCAACGAACAGTTAAGCAGCGTGGCGCAGCGCTGGCGTATCCCCTGCGTGGCCCTGGCGCTGCTCGATCAGGAAGACCAGGGTTGGAGGGTCTACAGCCAGTACGCCAACCATGATGCACCGTTGTTCTGGCACACTGGGCAACGCCTCGGGACCTGCCTGGACAGCCTCAACGGCACCACGCCGCTGAGCCTGAAAGCGCCTTATGGGCGCGGCGAGCACCCGCGTTTGCACAGTATTTTCGGCAATGCCGATGGGTTCCTTGTGCCCTATCGCGATGGCCAAGGCATCGCCGCATGGCTGCTGTGCGGCGCGTACAGTGGCCAACTGCACAGCAACGACCGCGACTGGCTGAACCTCGCCGCCGCCCTCGCCGCCCCACTGCTCAGCCGCCTGCGCGAACACCGTCACCATCAACAACTCGAGCGCCAGGAAGCGTTGCAAGGCCTGCTGGGCACGGGCTGGTTTGAGTTATTGCCCGCCAGCGGCGAAATCCAGCTCGCCCCCCAATTGATGCGCAACCTCGACCCGGAAGACGGCCCGACCCGGCAACCCCTCGAAGCGTGGCTGAACCACATTCACCCCGCCGACCGCCAGGAACTGCACAGCCGTCTACGCGACCTGCAAACCCTCGGCAAACCCTTGCTCGCCAGCGCGCGCCTCAACCGTGGCGACAGCGTCGCGCCGACCTGGTATCGCGTGCAGGGCCAGGTGCTGGGCGCCGGTGAACAGCGGCGCTGGGTCGGTTTTATGCTCGACATCAGCGACATCCAGAACCAGCAGCTGCAAGCCGATGCCGCCCGCGCCCGCCTGGATAACCTGATTGCCAGCTCACCGGCGGTGATCTATGTGCAGCGCTATGTGAATGGCGCGCTGCAGCCGGTGTTTTTCAGTCACAGTCTGCTGCCCTTGCTCGGTCGCACCCTGGCCGAATGCACCCATGACAGCCTGGTGCAATGGGTACACCCGGACGACCGCGACCTGTACTTCCAGCGCACCCGCCAATTGCTGCGTGAAGGCAGCGTGCGCAGCCGTTACCGCGTGCAAGACACACACGGGGATTACCACTGGCTGCTCGACGAAGCCAAGCTGCTGCGCGACGACTTGGGCGTGCCGGTAGAAGCGGTCGGCCTGTGGCTGGATGTGACCGAGGCAACCTTGGCCGCCCAGCAGGTCAAGGACAGTGAGGAGCGCTATCGCATCCTTGTGGAAGACTCCCCGGCAATGATCTGCCGCTACCGCCCGGACCTGACCCTGACCTTCGGCAACACGCCGCTGGCCAATTACCTGGAGTGCCTACCTGCGCAGTTGCGCGGGGTCAACCTGGGTGAATGGCTGTCGACCGAACAGCGCGAAGCGTTTGTGCAGCGCATACAGCAGTTGACGCCGGAGTTCCCGGTGAGCACAGCCGAAATCAGCCTGCAATTGCCCGGCCGCGAACATGCCTGGTGGGTGTGGTCGGACCGAGGCGTCTTTGATGAGCACGGCACCCTTGTGGAAGTGCAGGCCGTGGGCCGCGATAACACCGAAGTGCGGCGCTCCCAGCAGCAACTGACGCAAAGCGCGAAAATGGCCACCCTCGGTGAAATGGCCACGGGCCTGGCCCATGAGATCAACCAGCCGCTGAACGTGATGCGCATGGCCATCGTCAATGTGCTCAAGCGCCTGAGCAATGGCGACGTACAGATCGACTACCTGACCGAAAAACTCCAGCGCATCGACGCCCAGGTGCAGCGTGCGGCGCGGGTGGTCGACCATATGCGTGTGTTCGGCCGCCGCTCAGAGGTCGAGCAGCAACCTTTCGACCCGGCGCAGGCGTTGGAGGGCACCTTGTCGTTGCTCAGTGAAGGCCTGCGTGGCAAAGGCGTTGAAGTGCGCCTGACCCAGGCGGATATCCCGGTGCAGGTCAAAGGCTACGTCGACCAGCTTGAGCAAGTGCTGATCAACCTGATGGTCAACGCCCGCGATGCGCTGTTGAGCCAGCGCGAAAAAAACCCCGAGCTGCGCCCGTGGATTGCCCTGCACACCGAACACGACAGCCGCCACGTGCGCATCTGGGTCGAAGACAACGGCGGCGGCATCGACCCGCGCTTGCTGGAGCGCATCTTCGAGCCGTTTTTTACCACCAAGCCGATTGGCGTGGGCACCGGGTTGGGCTTGTCGGTGAGTTACGGCATCGTCGAGAACATGGGCGGGCGCCTGAGCGTCAGCAACGGCGAACACGGCGCACGGTTCTGCGTGGAACTGCCCAGGGCCATCGACGTTTAAATCACCAGGTAAGCCTCGCCGGTCTGGCCACAGGTGAGGTTGGCGCCGACGTTCACATTCACCAGGCTGATGCCGAGCATACTCAGCAGGTTGTTGAGGATCGGGTTGAGCAGCGGGCCGAGCAAGCCATCCACCACCGGCGTGACAATCGCGCTGACGCCACTGAGCAGCGCTGTGACCGTAGGCGCCAGAATGCCCAACGGGCTTCCTCCGGACGGTTGGTAAGCCGTGATGCCCACGCCATTGAGCGTGGTTGAAAGGCTGCTCACCACATTGGTGGCGGGTGTCGCAGCCTGATAGGTCGGCGCAAGGCCCACGTTCGGCGGCGTGGCAAACGGCGTGGTACTGGAGAACACCAGGGTTTGATTGCTCTGCGCAATCGGACTGACCACCTTGATCGCGATGCCACCACCGGCAAACGGCACGCGCGGGTCACAGCTGCCGATGCCGAGTATCTTGTGGCAGGTCTTGGTGCCAATATCAATCAGGGGTAACGGCGCTACCGTCATCGGCAAGGTGGTGGAAAACGCATTGGTAATACTGCCCACATTCAACGACGCCAGCGAGGTGGTGGTGTACGCCGTCAGGCTCTTGGTGCCCGCGTTGCCGGTGGGGCAGCTGTAGGCGGTGACGTAACTGCTCGCGGCCCCGGCATCCAGTACGATGTTAATCGGCAGGTTGCCGGGTAGCACCAGCAAATCCGCCTGCTGGCAACCGGCGCCCAGCAAGCACAAGGCCGAGTTGATCGTGCTCACCAGGTTCAGGTTCAGCAGGCTGCCGAGCACCGGCGTCAGTGGCCCCAACAAGTCGTTTACCGCCGTGTTCAGCCCCGACAACGCACTTAATACCGGCAAGCTCACGGTCACTTCAGTGCGCACCTGGGCGGTACGTACGTAAATTTTATTTGGCCCTGTAGGGTTGGCCGCCGCCAGCACCGGGTTGCCGATCGCTGACAACTGTGGCGGTTCGATCACTTTGACCTGAGTGGTGATATTGGCCAACCCCAGCACACTCACGGGCAAGGTCGCCGCCGCCGCGCTTTTGCTGTTGGACAGTTGCACCACGCCCTGGATCAGTTGGAACACCTGCAAGTTGGCATTCAGCGCCGCAGCGGTGGTGCCGGTCTGCAATTGCAGAATCTGCCCGACGGTCAACGGTGCCTGGTTGATCGCGGCGACTTGCAAGCTGCCCAGGGCGGTGATCACGTCCGCCGTTGCGCCGTTGGCGGTCAGTACGGTGACCGCGGCCTGGATCAACTGCGCGGCGGTGACGTTGGTGTTGAGCAACTGGGTGTAGTTACCGGCGGCCACGTTGAGGTTGACCGCCAGTTGGTTGAGGTAACTGAGCAGGTTGATATTGGTATTGAGCAAACCATTCCACCCGGCGACCGTCAGGTTGACGTTACCGCCGAGCAAGCCACTGAACAGCGGGTTCAACAGGCTCGCACTTGCGGTGTTGACGCTGGCCAGGGTGCTGTTGATGGTCAGTTGGGCCGAAGGTGGCGTGGGCACCGCCGCTACGGCGGTCGCGGTCAATACGGTATTGATGCTCACCGGATTGCCGGAGAACAACGCCCAAACCCCGGCGGCCACGCTGGTGGTCACGGTTTTGCTCACCACCACTTGAATCGCCGATGACACTGCAGGGTTGGCACTGAACATGCGCCGGCCCGACGCGCCGGTGGTCACGGTGCCGCATTGGGTCACCAGGGTATTGCCGCTGCCCACCACAAAATGATTGCGCGCCACACTCTGCCCGGCAAACGCCGCCGCGCTCAACCCGCTCAGGCACGTGCCGCTGCGGCTCACCGCTTCCAGCGCCGCCGTGTCTGCCACGCCTTGCAGCTTACGCTTCTCCAGGTACAGGCGGCCGCTGTCGATCATCAGCAATGTAAAGGCCAGCGCCACCGCCAACACGCCGGCGGCCATCAGGCCGATTGCGCCACCTTGCCTGGAACCAAGTCGGGGAGACATCGAGCACTCCTGTGCCGGCGAGTTGCCGAGCGCTTACTCTCCTGGGATGCAATTGAGTGTAGACAAGGGCTGGAGGTGGTGAAGATCAAAAATGTGGGGCTTGCCCGCGATGGCCATCGATATCTGTACAACCGGTTATTGGCAAGTGGGCTGTTGTGGCGTGCAGGCTTGTCCTGCGTTGGGTCGCGAAGCGGCCCCAGTATAGGCACTGCAGTTTTCCTGAAAGAACTCAGCGTCCGGGTTTGGGG
>NZ_VBVZ01000539.1 GCF_005863185.1 Pseudomonas edaphica | reverse complement strand
GGGCCTGGATCGCGCCGCCGGCGGTGGCGTCGTTGGAGGCCACAATGGCATCGATCTTATTGTCGTTTCGGGTCAGGGCGTTTTCGACGATGCTCAGGGCCTCGGTGGGGTTCCATTCCTTGACCCATTGCTGGCCGACAATCTTGATATCGCCCTTGTCGATGGCCGGTTGCAGCACCTTCATCTGGCCTTCGCGCAGCACTTTGGCGTTGTTGTCGGTGGGCGCGCCGCCGAGCAAAAAGTAATTGCCCTTGGGCGCCGCTTGCAGCACGCCGTTGGCCTGCATCTCGCCGACTTTTTCGTTATCGAAGGAGATATAGGCGTCAATATCGGCGTTGAGAATCAGGCGGTCATAGGACACCACCTTGATCCCGGCCTTCTTGGCTTCGGCGACGGCGTTGGTCAGCACGGTGGCGTTGAACGGCACGATGACGATCACGTCAACGCCGCGAGAGATGAGGTTTTCGATCTGCGAGATTTGCTTCTGCTCGTTGGCATCGGCCGACTGCACAAACACCTTGGCGTCGAGCTTTTCGGCCGCGGCGACAAAGTAATCGCGGTCGCGGGACCAGCGCTCCAGGCGCAGGTCGTCGATGGAAAAGCCGATTTTCGGGTGGGCCGAGTCGGCCATCACCGGCAGGGCGAGCAGGGCCAGGGCAGTGGCGAGCAGGGTACGTTTGAATGCTTTCATGGTGGTGCGTCCTTTTATTGTTGTTGGAAAGACACTGATTTGATGAATGTACCGTACCTGTGGCGAGCAGGCGGTCAGGTGTAGATAAACCGGTTGACCACGCCTTCGAGCATCTCCTGACGGCCGCTCACAGCCTGCGGGTTCAGCTCATGGGCAAACGCGTGCTCGGCCAACGATGCCAGGCTGTACTCACCGGCCAGCACCGCCTGGCCCAAGGGCTGCTGCCAGCCGGCATAACGCTGGTCCTTGAACTGCTGCAATCGGTCGTTTTGCACCATGGCCGCCGCACGCTCCAGAGACAGGGCCAGCACATCCATGGCGGCGACATGCCCGTGGAACAGGTCAACCTCATCCAGGCTCTGGCGGCGCACCTTGGAATCAAAATTGTAGCCGCCGTTCTTGAAGCCCCCGGCCTTGAGGATTTCATAGGTGGCCAGGGTCATCTCCTCGACACTGTTGGGGAACTGGTCGGTGTCCCAGCCGTTCTGCGGGTCGCCGCGGTTGGCGTCGATGCTGCCGAAAATCCCCAGGGACACGGCGGTGGCAATTTCATGGTGAAAACTGTGCCCGGCCAGGGTGGCGTGGTTGGCCTCGATATTCACTTTTATCTCGTGTTCCAGGCCGAACTCATGCAGGAAGCCGAACACCGTGGCGCTGTCGTAATCGTACTGGTGCTTGGTCGGCTCCTGGGGCTTGGGTTCGATCAGCAGGTCACCCTTAAAGCCGATCTTGTACTTGTGCTCGACCACCATGCGCATAAAACGCCCGAGTTGTTCGCGCTCGCGCTTGAGGTCGGTGTTGAGCAGGGTTTCATAGCCTTCGCGACCGCCCCACAGCACGTAGTTGGCACCCTTGAGGCGCTGGGTGGCGTTCATCGCGCTGAACACTTGAGCGGCCGCGTAGGCGAATACCTCCGGGTCCGGGTTGCTGGCGGCGCCAGCGGCAAAACGCGGGTTGCTGAAACAGTTGGCGGTGCCCCACAGCAACTGGATGCCGGTCTGTTCCTGGTGGCGCTCCAGGTGGTCGACCATCTGCGCGAAGTGGTTGCGGTATTCCTTGAGCGAGCTGCCTTCGGGTGCCACATCGGTGTCGTGAAAGCTGTAGTAATCAATGCCCAGTTTGGAGAAAAACTCGAACGCCGCTTCAGCCTTGCCGATGGCCACGTCCATCGGCTCGCCGCTGCGCTGCCACGGGCGCTTGAAGGTGCCCATGCCGAACATGTCCGCCCCCGGCCACACGAAGGTGTGCCAGTAGCAGGCGGCCATGCGCAGGTGTTCACGCATGGGCTTGCCGAGGATCAGTTTGTTGGCATCGTAGTGGCGAAAGGCGAGAGGGGCGTCGCTGCTGGGGCCTTCGAAGCGAACCTTCTCGACACCTGGGAAGTACGGCATGGTGTTTTCCTTATTGTTCTTGGCGGTGCCCCGATACTAGCAACGGCATCGGGACTGCCGATTATGAAAATCACCAAGACGTAGTGCGATTTTGACCAGCCAGGGCTAGTCTGTAGCGACCGGCCCCAGGATAAAAACAATGAAAACCCTACCGCCCGTGCACCGCATTGCCCTGTTGTTCAACGGCAGCAAAATCTACGATCGCGGCATCATCACCGGCATCGGCAATTACCTGAGCAGCACGCGTGTGTCCTGGGACTTGTTCCTGGAGGAAGACTTTTTGTGCCGTTTAAGAGGCATCGAGCGCTGGCAGGGCGACGGCATCATTGCCGACTTCGATGACCCGCTGATCGGTGAGGCGCTGGCCGATATTCATTTGCCGGTGGTGGCAGTGGGCGGCTCCTATCAGGATGCACGCGCCTACCCCAAGGGCATTCCCTATGTGGCCACCGATAACCATGCACTGATCAAGTTGGCGTACGAACATTTGATTGAGGCGGGGCTGACCCGCTTTGCCTGCTTCAGCCTGCCCGAAGCCCAGGCCAACCGCTGGGCGCAGGAGCGCGAGAAAGCCTTTCGCCGCCTGATGCAACGCGATGGTTTGCAGGTTGAGGTTTACCGTGGGCTGGGCACCAGTGCGCCGCTGTGGGACAGCGCGGTGGAGCAGCAGATCGCCTGGCTGCAAGCCTTGCCCAAGCCCATCGGCATCATCGCCGTCACCGACGCCCGCGCCCGGCAATTGCTGCAAGCCTGCCTCACCGCCGGCATCGCCGTGCCGGAACAGGTCGCGTTGATCGGCATCGACAATGACCCGCTGACCCGCACCCTCACGCGCGTGCCGCTCAGCTCGGTCATCCAGGGTACCGAAACCATGGGCCGCACGGCCGCCGCGTTGCTGCACCAGATGCTGCACGGCAAACCCTGCGCGGGCACGCAGATTTTGGTGCCGCCGGATGCAATCAATGTGCAGGCCTCCAGCCTGCATCAACCGTTGGGCAACCCGTATGTGATGCAGGCGTTGCTGTTTATTCGCCAATACGCCTGCCAGGGCATCAAGACCGCGCAGGTGGCGGCGTATGTGGGGGTGTCGCGTTCATCCCTGGAGTCGCACTTTCGCAAGGTGCGTGGGTGCAGCGTGCATGACGAGATTCTGCGCTTCAAACTTGCGGCGGCGGCCAAGGGCCTGGAAAACCACGCCCTGGCGATCGCCGACATTGCCCAGGGTTGCGGCTTCAAATCGGCGCAGTACCTGCATACAGTGTTTCGGCGAGAGTTTGGCTGTACGCCGCGCGAGTACCAGCATGGCGCAAGTGTTCCTTGAAGTGAGATCGTTCCCACGTTCCACGTGGGAATGAATCCCGTGACGCTCCGCGTCACACAGGCGCAGGTGGCGGGACGCGGAGCGTGGGAACGATCCTCATTTCATGCTTTTAGAATACGGCTTTGACCTGCAACCCCAGTACCAGCGCGTTATCGATGCTCTCACCGGAAAACGCCCCAGGCTCGATGATGTATTGCACATCCGGGCGCAGCGTCAGCCACGGCGTGGCCTGGTAGCCATAACTGAGTTCGATCAATTGCTCGGCATTGTTCAGGTTGGGGTAGTCCGTCCCCGCATTGAACGCTGCCAACTCCTGCACGTCACGGCTGCGTGGGTTGGGCACCGCACGGCCATAACCCAAGGCGATTGTGTCGCGTGGGCGGCCTTCAAACGGCTTGTACAGCACCACGCCCGCGCCGTACCACTTGCTGAACGGCGAGGCGGCTTCGCTGGCGGCCGAGTATTGGCCGAAAGCGTGCAGCACACGGCCTGCGGATGTGCTGGAGGCCCAGACGGCCTGGTCGATCAGCAGGTAGTGACCGCCGCGACCGTTCACGTCTTTGTTGCTGCCAATGCGCTTCACATCGGAGCTGTCGTAGTAATAACCCAGCTTGTACTCACCCGGCAGCGTGCCCGCGTGTTTGTACACCAGCTCGATCGGCACTACGGTGCCGGTGGTGTGTTTGGGGTCCAGGCGCCAGGCGCGGCTGGAGTTGCCGTTGCTGTCGGGGTCGACATTGAATGCCGCCACACGCAGTTGCCAGTTTGGCGAAAAATCGTATTTCACCCGCGCACCCAGGCGTGCATTCGGGTAGTTGGTCTAGCCGCTGCCG
>NZ_VBVZ01000538.1 GCF_005863185.1 Pseudomonas edaphica | reverse complement strand
GGTTTCGCGGTACTGCTTATCCGCACTAAGCAATTCGTTGGCTCGGGATTGGCCGTCATTGGCGGCCATCACCAGCCCGCTGCCGCCCAAGAGCAGGGCGGCAGCCATGGCTTTAAAGGACAAAATGGTCATATTCAGCCTCGGCCGCGACGACCAAAGAAGAACGAAGCGATGAACATCACCAGGAAGACCACAAACAGAATTTTTGCGATACCCGTGGCGGTGCCCGCGATACCACCGAAGCCCAGGACTGCAGCCACAATGGCGATGATCAGAAATGTGATTGCCCAACTCAACATGGTGATTCTCCTTACGCTTTTATAGGGGTAACAGCGGTAGTGCCGTGCAGCCGCTCAACACAAGCGACCTTTTCTTGCTTAGAACACCCAGCGCTCTTGGGTTGGCAATTCACCCAGGGTTGAATCCTGGCCTGCCACTCTCAATTGCGGGGCGGTTACTTCAGTAGTAGCGCTGGCGCTGCCAACGGAACGGAAATGGGTTTGGGTCATCGACGGACGTTCGAATTGCGCGGTTTGCTGCTGACTTTGCTGCCAATGCTGCATCTGCTGGCCGGCAATCAACGTGACCATCAAAGCCAGGCTGGCGAACAGACCTTGCTGCAAGCGCAGTGGCGATACACGTAGTTGGCTGAGGCTTTGGCGAGTCATGCTGCATTTCTCCCGCATTTTGATTATTCGTTGGGAGAGCTATTGCAGAGTGCATGCCAGTTTTTTTTCAAAATAAAACTCAATAAAATCAATTAGTTATAGATACACCAATACAGTAGCGAACAGCATCCTGCACGATGCCCCTTTGCAGGCCGTGCGAAATGCACGATGGTCAGTGGTCGGGTCAATGGATCGAAACAACCGCGGGCGTTGCCGAATTGGCAAGAAGGCAAGAAAACGCCATCAATCGGCGCCTTTGTAGGGGAACGTGAAGATACCTGCGCGAAGATGCCTTTTATGAATCAGAATAAACCATGCAACTTGCCCGATTAATCCGGGACTAAACACCATCATTTATAGTTAAGGAGCGCGGGACAGATGGAATCAGCCAAGGAACTTCAAGGCCGCATTCTTTTAGTGGATGACGAATCCGCGATCCTCCGCACCTTCCGTTACTGCCTGGAAGATGAAGGCTACAGCGTAGCCACTGCCAACAGCGCCGCCCAAGCCGATGCCTTGATGCAGCGTCAGGTATTCGACCTGTGCTTCCTGGACCTGCGCCTGGGTGAAGACAATGGCCTGGATGTGTTGGCCCAGATGCGCATCCAGGCGCCATGGATGCGCGTGGTGATTGTGACCGCGCATTCGGCTGTAGACACCGCCGTTGACGCGATCCAGGCCGGCGCCGCCGACTACCTGGTCAAGCCGTGCAGCCCCGATCAACTGCGCCTGGCCACCGCCAAGCAGTTGGAAGTGCGCCAGCTCTCCGCACGCCTGGAAGCACTGGAAGGCGCAGTGCGCCAACCCAAGGACGGCCTCGATTCCCACAGCCCGGCGATGATGGTGGTACTGGAAACTGCGCGTCAGGTGGCTGGCACCGATGCCAATATTTTGATCCTCGGTGAGTCCGGCACCGGTAAAGGCGAGCTGGCCCGGGCCATTCACGGGTGGAGCAAACGCTCGAAAAAATCCTGCGTGACCATTAACTGTCCGTCACTGACAGCCGAGCTAATGGAAAGCGAGTTGTTCGGCCATAGCCGTGGCGCGTTTACCGGCGCCAGTGAGAGCACGCTGGGCCGCGTTAACCAAGCCGACGGCGGCACGCTGTTTCTCGACGAGATCGGCGACTTTCCCCTGACGTTGCAGCCAAAACTGCTGCGATTCATTCAAGACAAGGAATATGAGCGCGTAGGCGACCCGGTCACTCGACGTGCTGATGTGCGCATCCTCGCGGCCACCAACCTGAACCTGGAAGACATGGTGCGCGACGGCCGTTTCCGGGAAGACTTGCTCTACCGCCTCAACGTCATCACCCTGCACCTGCCGCCCCTGCGCGAGCGCAGTGAAGACATCCTGACTCTGGCCGACCGTTTCCTGGCGCGCTTCGTCAAAGAGTATGCCCGACCTGCACGCGGTTTCAGCGATGCCGCCCGTGAAGCGCTGCTTAACTACCGCTGGCCGGGCAATATCCGCGAACTGCGTAACGTGGTGGAGCGGGCCAGCATCATTTGCCCGCAGGAAAAGGTTGAAATCAGCCACCTCGGAATGGCCGAACAGCCGACCAACAATGCCCCGCGTATTGGCGCAGCACTGAGCCTGGACGAACTGGAGAAAGCCCATATCGGCGCCGTTCTCGCTACCAGCGACACCTTGGATCAAGCGGCCCGCACGCTGGGCATCGACGCGTCGACCCTGTACCGCAAACGTAAACAGTACAACCTGTGAGCTGTACCTTATGAAGCTTGCGATGAAACTGCGCACTCGGTTGTTTCTGAGTATCTCAGCGCTGATAACCGTCGCCCTGTTGGGACTGGTCCTGGGACTGGTCAGCGTAATGCAAATGGCCAAGAGCCAGGAGTCGCTGATCCGCAGCAACTTTATCACCCTGGACCTGGGCCTCAAGCTGCGCCAGACCTTGGGCGACCAGTTGATCCTGATGCTGGAGGAGCAGCCCGACCCCGCTGCCCTGCAGACGTCCAAGCAGAACTATTTTGCCCTGCTGGACCAGGGCATCGCCCATGAGCAGCAGGACGGCAGAACCAGTGGCTTCAGCCAGGCACGCATCGACTACCTGAATTTCCTCAAGGCGTTTGACGAGGCTCAGCAAAGCTCACTGGCCAACAATAAAAACGAAAAACTCACCGAAACCTTCAATGCACTGCGTAACGGACTGATTGCTGAACACAAAGGCGCCCTGGAAAATATCAACGACAGCGAGCACAAGTCGCGCAATCGCGCCTTGTTAATCGCCGGCTTGCTGGGGCTGGTCGGCCTGGCGGTGTTGATCATCGGCTTCGTCACCGCCCATGGCATCGCCCGGCGCTTTGGCGGGCCAATTGAAGCCTTGGCCAAGGCCGCCGACAAGATCGGGCAAGGCGATTTCGAAGTGACGCTGCCGATCTCATCGGCGGCAGAAATGAATCAGCTGACCCGTCGTTTCGGCATCATGGCCGAAGCACTGCGTCAGCATCAGGCGACCAATATCGATGAATTGCTGGCCGGCCAGCAACGCCTGCAAGCAGTGCTCGACAGCATCGACGACGGCTTGCTGATGATTGACCGCCAAGGCCGTCTGGAACACCTTAACCCAGTGGCACAGCGCCAGTTGGGCTGGGACGAAGAGCGCCTCGGCCAGGGCTTGGGTGAAGCCTTGGGTCGCCCTGAAATGGATGAGCAGCTGCAACTGGTGCTGCGCGGCGGCAACCTGGAGCGCGCGCCGGACGATCTGGAAGTGGAAGTCGAGGGCGAACTGCGTCTGCTGACCTACAGCCTGACGCCGGTCAGCCATACCCAAGGGCATATTCTAGGTGCGGTGATGGTGCTGCATGACGTCACCGAACAACGCGCGTTCGAACGTGTGCGCAGCGAGTTCGTATTGCGCGCCTCCCACGAATTACGCACGCCGGTGACGGGCATGCACATGGCCTTCGGGCTGTTTCGCGAACGGGCGAAGTTTCCCGCCGAGTCCCGTGAGGCCGACCTGCTGGATACGGTCAATGAAGAAATGCAGCGCCTGATGCAGTTGATCAACGACCTGCTCAACTTCTCGCGCTACCAGAACGGCCTGCAAAAACTCACGCTCGGGCCATGCGATGTCACTGATTTGCTCGAGCACGCACGAGCCCGGTTCACGGAGCCCGCGAACGCACAACACATCGAACTGCTGGTGGAAGCCCAATCGGAATTGCCCAGGCTGTACGCCGACCAGGTTCAACTCGAGCGTGTACTCGATAACCTTCTAGGCAATGCTTTGCGACATACGGCCAATGGTGGCCAGATTCGCTTGCAGGCGCGCCGCCACGGCGAACGGGTGATTATCAGCGTTGAAGATAACGGCGAGGGTATTGCCTATGGCCAACAGGGGCGCATCTTTGAACCTTTCGTACAAGTAGGCCGCAAGAAAGGCGGCGCTGGCCTGGGGCTGGCGTTGTGCAAGGAGATCGTACAGTTGCACGGCGGTCGCATGGGCGTGTATTCGCGGCCGGGGCAGGGTACGCAGTTCTATATGGCGTTGCCGTTGTAGCCTGGATACAAAAAAATGTGGGAGCGGGCTTGCCCGCGATGACGGAGTGTC
>NZ_VBVZ01000537.1 GCF_005863185.1 Pseudomonas edaphica | reverse complement strand
GTGAGCTGGTCGCTGCGTGTGTCCAAGCCGCAGAGCAGCGAGTTCCTCGACAGCCCGCGCATCGCCGTAGTGCCAAACGGCGACCTGATCAGCAGCTACGCGAACTCACGCTGGAGCGACCCGACGCCGGTGTTGCTGCGCAATCGGTTTATGGACGGTTTCCAGCGCGATGGGCGGGTGACGCTGCTGAGTACCGACGAGACCAACCTGCAGGCCGATTACGAGCTGGGCGGGCAGCTGCAGGCGTTTCAGAGTGAGTACCATGGCAGTGCGGTGGAGGTGGTGATCCGCCTGGATGCGCGGCTGGTGCGTGGCAGTGATCAGCGGATTATTGCCAGTCGGCGGTTTGAGGTGAAGCAGCCGGTCGGCGATACAAAGGTACCAGCGGTAGTGGCGGCGTTTGGGCAGGCAGGGGATCAGTTGAATAAGCAGGTGGTGGATTGGGTGGTGCAGCAGGGCAATGCTGCTGCGAAACGATGAGTGCCTCTTCGCAGGCCAGCCAGCTCCCACATTTGACGGTGTTCACAACTCAAAATGTGGGAGCTGGCTTGCCTGCGATCGCGATCTAAGCCTTAACCAAAGAACCAGTAGCACACCGAAATTGCCGCCACCACGCCGGCAAACTCCGCCAGCAACGCACATCCAACCGCATGCCGCGCGCGCTGGATGCCCACCGAACCAAAGTACACCGCCAACACATAAAAGGTGGTCTCGGTACTGCCCTGAATCGTCGCCGCGACCAACGCCGGGAAGCTGTCCACGCCCTTGGCCTGCATGGTCTCGATCAACAGCGCCCGCGCCGCGCTGCCGGAGAACGGCTTGACCATCGCCGTCGGCAATGCATCGACAAAGCGCGTGTCCATGCCCGTCCAGGCCACCACATGGCGAATCCCCTCCAGGCCAAAGTCCAACGCCCCGGAGGCGCGCAATACGCCCACGGCGCAGAGCATCGCCACCAGATACGGCAGCAGGTTCTTGGCAACATCGAAGCCCTCTTTGGCACCTTCGACAAATGCCTCATACACCTTCACCTTGCGCAACGCACCGATCACCAGAAACAGCATGATCAAGCCAAACAGCGTCAGGTTGCCGAGGATCGACGACAGGCCCGCCAGCGCCGTGGCGGACAGTGTCGCCAGCAACGCCATAAAGCCGCCCAGCATCAGCGCGCCGGGAATCAGATACGCCAGCACCACCGGGTCCCACAAGCGCAGGCGCTGCATGACAGCCACCGACAACAGGCCCACCAGCGTTGAGGCGCTGGTGGCCAGCAGGATCGGCAGGAACACCAGCGTCGGGTCGGCGGCGCCTTGCTGGGCGCGGTACATGAAGATCGTCACCGGCAACAGCGTCAGCGAGGACGCGTTAAGCACCAGGAACAGAATCTGCGCGTTGCTCGCGGTGTTGGGGATGGGGTTGAGTTCCTGCAACGCCTTCATGGCTTTCAGGCCAATCGGCGTGGCGGCGTTGTCCAGGCCCAGGCCATTGGCGGCGAAGTTGAGGGTGATCAAGCCGATGGCCGGGTGGCCAGCGGGCACTTCCGGCATCAAACGGCGAAACAGCGGGCCGAGCGCCTTGGCCAGCCAATCGACGATGCCCGCTTTTTCGGCGATGCGCAAAAAGCCCAGCCATAAGGTCAGGGTGCCGAACAGCAGCACCATCACGTCCACCGACAGTTTGGCCATGGCGAAAATGCTTTCGACCATCGCCGCAAAAATCCCGGCATTACCGCCAACCAGCCATTGCGCCAGTGCTGACACCATTGCCACGACAAAGAAGCCAAGCCACAGGCCATTGAGCATCAGTTGAATCCCCCGAAAGATGGGGCGAATGATAGCGGGGCTGGCAGAAACGACAAACCCCGGAATTTTCCGGGGTTTGTTTCAAAGCAGCGGTGCTATCAGCCGCGGGTAGCTTGTGCGGTCGGTGCGGCTTCTTTGCTGCGCCAGTGCGGCAGCGAGTTCCAGTAGCGCTCGCCCTTGGCATCGTCGTACATGCCTTCCCAACGGGAGATGACCAGAACGGCCAGGGCGTTGCCAATCACATTAAGTGCGGTACGCGCCATGTCCATCACTCGGTCGACGCCGGCGATGAAGGCCAGGCCTTCCAGCGGAATGCCCACGCTGCCCAGAGTCGCCAGCAGCACCACGAAGGACACACCCGGCACGCCGGCGATACCTTTGGAGGTGACCATCAGGGTCAGTACCAGCATCAGTTGCTGGCCAATCGACAGGTCGATGCCATACAGCTGGGCGATAAAGATGGCCGCGATACTCTGGTACAGGGTCGAACCGTCGAGGTTGAACGAGTAGCCGGTTGGCACTACGAAGCTGCAGATGGCCTTCGGCGCACCGTAGGCTTCCATCTTCTCGATCACACGCGGCAACACGGTTTCGGAGCTGGCGGTGGAGTAGGCCAGTACCAACTCATCCTTGAAGATGCGCATCAGCTTGAGAATCGAGAAGCCGAACAGGCGGGCGATCAGGCCCAGTACCGCAAAGGCGAAGAACAGGATGGCGACGTAAACCAGGATCACCAGCTTGGCCAGCGGCAGCAAGGAGGCGAAACCGAAGTTGGCGACGGTTACCGCGATCAAGGCAAATACACCGATTGGGGCGTACTTCATGATCATGTGGGTCACTTTGAACATGCTCTCGGACACGCCCTGGAACATGGTCACCAGCGGTTCGCGCAGCTCAGGCTTGAGGCTCGACAAGCCCAGGCCGAACAGCACCGAGAAGAAGATGATCGGCAGCATGTCACCACGGGCAACGGCAGCGAAAATATTCGATGGGATCAGGTTGAGGATGGTTTCGATGAACGCATGCTCATGCTGCACTTCGGCGGCGGTGGCGGTGTATTTGGAAATGTCGACGGTACCCAGGGTACTCATGTCGATGCCGGCGCCCGGGTGGAACAGGTTGGCAAGCAACAGGCCGACCACAATGGCGATGGTGGTGACCACTTCGAAGTAAAGAATGGTTTTGACGCCGATCCGCCCCAGCTTCTTCGCATCCCCTACGCCGGCGATGCCAACAATCAGCGAGGAAATCACAATCGGGATCACGATCATCTTGATCAGGCGGATAAAGATATCGCCCGCTGGCTGCAACACATTGCTGATCCACCAGGCTTTTTCAGCACTGAAATGGTTGAGCACTGCACCGATTGCGATCCCCAGTACCAAACCGATGAGGATCTGCCAGGCGAGGCTTAGCTTTGCCTTCTTCATGTCATTACCCTTACTTCAAGTGGACTTAAGGCAAATGCGCCACTCGCAACGCTCGGAAGCGAAAAAGTGTGCGCATTTGCCTCCATGGAAGGTCACCGCAGCATGGCCGAAATGGCTTACTGGCAGGCGAAAAAAGGCGCAACTATTCCCATGCAAGGGTTCGACGTCTAATGCCGTAAACGCCTACCCTATGCCGAATCGGCATGACTTTTTTTGAAATTAGCTGTCCGAACGGTCAGTTCAAATCCGCCATTAAAGCCCGTGAATATGCCGTTAACCGGCCAATACCGGCTCGCTCAGAGATGTTGGACGACTTATACAGGTTGGCGAAAATGCCTGGGAATTCACTGACCTGGCGCCAGAAATGTCCTATGGCGCAGCCAAAATTTTCTCGATAGATGGTCGCCACGAAACACCAAGTAATGGTTAGGCGCGCGCAAAAGAGAAATTGTCGGCTATGAGCCGTATAAGAAGCGGAGCATGAGAGTGACAAGCCCGTCGCAAGTTCAGCAAGCGTGAGGGCTTGTGAACTTGCGTCGCAGCTTTTCACCTGACCCGGCCCTTGCGCAGGCACTCCCTGTACCCGTAGGTCACGCCGATCTCGATTGATCAGAGCAACCCGGCCCCCTGGTCATGCATCACCCTTGGCGGGCGATGCAGACAGAAAGAAGCGAGGGGCTTCTTTCTATGGACGCCGGCGCCGCAGACGACAGACGCATCAGACGGAACCTAGTACCAATTCGGATCTTTCTTAAGCTGCTCCATCAGCAGCTTTTGCATGCCTTCGTTCGGCTTACCGATAAAACGGTAATCGGCGTGCCGTGTCGGGGATTTGTCTGCCGGCAAACCGGCCGGGACTTCCACCAACATGGCGTAGGCATCTTCCTTGTCGAGGCTAAAGGCAACGATCAGGCGCTTGTTCAGGCACGTATCTGCAGTCTCACAGAGCGGCCCCACCAAATACTTGTCGCCATCTTCTTCAACGGCATTCATTTGCTCGGCCGTACCGGAC
>NZ_VBVZ01000536.1 GCF_005863185.1 Pseudomonas edaphica | reverse complement strand
TCCCACAGGGGTACGCATTTCAAGTGTGGGAGCTGGCTTGCCTGCGATAGCGCCAGTAGCAACACCCATGCATTCCCTGCATAAAACCCAGTCCTCAAATGCACTTGCCAGCCCACCACCCGAACAGCGAAAACCTTCACCTGTCCTCAGTCCGGTGAAGCCTCATGTCCAACTCCCAACCCGTGCGCAACGTGCTGTACATCATGTGCGATCAACTGCGCCGCGATTACCTGTCGTGCTACGGCCACGCGCATTTGCACACGCCGAATATCGACCGCCTCGCCGCCGCCGGCGTGCGTTTCAGCCGCGCTTACACCCAGGGCACCATTTGCGGGCCGTCGCGGATGTCGGCGTACACCGGGCGCTATGTCAGCAGCCATCAGGTGGCGTGGAACGCGGTGCCGCTGCCCTTGGAAGAGCTGACCATCGGCGACTACCTGCGCCCCCATGGCATCCGCACCGCGCTGGTGGGCAAGACCCACGCCACGCCAAACCTGGAGGCCTTGCAGCGCCTGAATATCGACCCTGAAAGCCCGCAGGCCGAGCCCTTCAATGAGGTGGGTTTCGACGCTTATTTGCGCCATGACGGCATCTACCCCGACAGCCCGCTGTTCGCGGAAAAACGCGAGTCCGCGCCCTACACCCAGTACCTGCGCGAGCACGGCTACGACGGCACTAACCCGTGGCATGAATGGGCCAACGCCGCCGTCGGCGAAAACGGCGAAGTGCTCAGCGGCTGGCATATGCGCAATGCCGGGCTGCCTGCACGGGTAGCCGAGCAGCATTCGGAGACCGTCTACACCACCGACCGCGCCATCGACTTTATCGCTGAACAAGGCGAGCAGCCGTGGTGTTTGCACCTGTCTTACATCAAGCCGCACTGGCCCTACATCGCTCCGGCGCCGTACCACGCGCTGTATGGCGCCGAGCATATCCAGGCGCCGATTCAGCCTGCGCAAACCAGTGATCATCCGGTCTACCAGGCTTTCCGTCAGCATCAGGAAAGCGTGAATTTTTCCCGTGATGAAGTGCGGCTCACAGTGGTTCCGACCTACATGGGCCTGATCAAACAAGTCGATGATCAACTCGGGCGTCTGTTCGATTTTCTGCAAAGCAACGGCCGCTGGGATGACACATTGATCGTGTTCACCAGTGACCATGGCGACTTCCTCGGCGACCACTTCCTCGGCGAAAAAGAGTTTCTGCTGGAGCCTGCGGTGGGTGTTCCACTGATCGTGCGCGACCCGCGTGCCAGTGCCGATATCAGCCGTGGCGCGGTGGATGAGCGCCTGGTAGAAACCATCGACGCCCTGCCAACGTTCCTCGATGCCCTGGGCTTGCCGGCCGCAGACCATCGCCTTGAAGGCCGCTCGCTGATCCCGCTGCTGCACGGCGAACCCATCACCTGGCGCAACTACGCCATCGCTGAATACGACTATGCCTTCCAGGCCCCAGCCCGTGAGCGTTTGGCGCAGCCCATCGACCGCTGCCGCATGACCATGGTGCGCAGTGAGCGTTGGAAATACCTGGCCTATGACGGCTTTCGTCCACAGCTGTTTGACCTGGAAAATGACCCGCAGGAAGTGCAGGATTTGGGCGACGATCCAGCGTATGCGGCGGTGCGCGAGACGCACTTGGGGTATTTGTTCGAATGGCTGCGTGGGTTGAAGCGGCGTACGACCATCAGCCATGCGGAGGTTGATTCGCGTGGCCAGTGGTTCCGGTACGGTGAGCCTGAGGCGGAAAAGGTAGTGAAAATCGGCGTCTGGTAAACACCACAAAACCTAATGTGGGAGCTGGCTTGTCGAATCGTCGCACCGCTGCGATAGCATCGCCTCGGTGTGACTCATACACCGAGGTGTCTGCATCGCAGGCAAGCCAGCTCCCACATTGTTTAATCTCCAACCTGGCTTAGAGGCCTTTGGTGGTCTGGCTGCGCTGCCCTTGCACACTCACCGGCACATCGCCCTTGAGCGTCACTCGACGCACGATGCGTTCCTGGGTGCCGTAGTCGTCCACCGCGTAATGCTGAGTGGCGCGGTTGTCCCAGATCGCCACGTCGCCGGTGTTCCAGCGCCAGCGCACGGTGTTTTCCAGGCGGGTGACGTGGCCCTGCAGCAGGTTGAACAGCTGCGCCGATTCGGTCTGGGAATAGCCTTTGAGCCGTTTGACGAAGTGCCCCAGCAGCAAGGTTTTTTCACCGCTGACCGGATGTACACGCACCACTGGGTGCTCGGTTTCATACACGGTGGAAGTAAAGATTTTGCGGTATTCCTCAAGCTTTTCCAGCGACACATCCGGCTTGCGCCCGGCGTAGTCGTACTCGTTGCTGTGCACGGCCCACAGGTTGTCGGCGAGTGCGCGCAGGTCGGCGCTGAGGTCGTTGTAGGCGGCGGCCGTGTTGGCCCACACCGTGTCGCCACCGGATTTTGGCGCCAGTACCGACCGCAGGATCGATGCCTTCGGGTAGGCGTCGACGAAGGTCACGTCGGTGTGCCAGGAATTGGCGCGCTGGCCACGGGCACCGTCCAGCTCCAACAGGAAGCGCGTGCCGTCGCGCACCGGCACTGTCGGGTGTGCGATCGGCTCGCCGAGCAGGTGCGCGAAGGCTTCCTGGCTCTGGTCATCGAGGTGGGTTTGCTCGCGGAAAAAGATCACTTTGTACTGCACCAGTGCGTGCTGGATGGCCTCGACGGTGGCGGCATCCAGGTCACCGGAGAGTTTGATGCCACGGATCTCGGCGCCGATGCGGCCAGCCACCGGGTGGATGTCGAGCGCCTGGGCGACGGGTTGAACAGCTAATGCGGCGTTGCTCATTGTGATGACCCTCATGTGCCTGCTGATGGTGGGATGCTTTCCTGCAACGCTCTATTCATATGCAATTTAGATCTAGCAAATGAATCAATGCTTCGTTGACGGAATAAGAGCTTGCATTTAAAACCTCAGCTCCCACGGTCGCAAATGCCTTCGACCTATTTTTCAAATGCCGGGAAAGCATATGGATCTTCGCCAACTTCGGTACTTCATCGCCCTCAACGAACACCGTAGTTTCGTGCGCGCAGCCGACGCCATGGGCATCACCCAACCGGCGTTCAGCCGCAGCATCCAGGGGCTCGAACAGGAGTTCGGCTGCGTACTGGTCGACCGTGGCCACAAGGACTTGCGCCCCACGCCAGAGGGCCAGGTGGTGCTGCAACATGCCTTGACCCTGGTACACGGCGCCGCGCTGCTGAGCAGTGAAGTCACGCGCATGACCAAGCTCGACGCCGGCGACCTGCGCTTCGGTTGCGGCCCGGCGCCAGCGGTAAAACTGGTGCCGGATGCAGTGGCGCGTTTTATCGGCGCGCACCCGAAAATCCGCACCAGTTTCCAGGTGGATAACTGGGAAAAACTCAGCCGCGCCTTGAGCCGCGAAGAGATCGAATTTTTTATCGCCGATATCCGCCAGTTCGAGGCCGACCCGAACTTCCAGACCCGCGCATTGACGCCCAAGCGCGGCGTGTTTTTCTGCCGCCCA
This sequence comes from Pseudomonas edaphica, assembly GCF_005863185.1. Taxonomy (GTDB): domain Bacteria; phylum Pseudomonadota; class Gammaproteobacteria; order Pseudomonadales; family Pseudomonadaceae; genus Aquipseudomonas; species Aquipseudomonas edaphica. Next base: position 729 of record NZ_VBVZ01000536.1, on the reverse strand, counting down.
GGCCACCCGTTACTGGCCAAGGACAGCCTGTCGACCAACGACATGTTCGACTACCCGCTGGCCTCGCCGCTGATCTCTCAGGGCATTCGTAAACTGCTGGCGAACCTGAGTGGGCGCATGGACTTTTCACCCAGCATTCAGACTGAACACTTCCCGGCGCTGGTAAAAATCGTGCTGCAATCGAACGCCATCGGCGTGGGCACCGAGGAAGCTTTTGCCGAGGACATCGCACAGGGTTCGCTGGTGCTGCTGCACTGGCGCAACCTGCCGCAGAACATGGAGACCATGAGCGCGCGTTGTGGGATTGTCAGCCGCACGGGATCGAGGTTGTCGCCGGCGGCCAAGGCGATGATCGAGACATTGGTGGAGGTCGACAGGCAGGAGGTGAGTGTGGCGGTTTGACGGGCCTCATCGCAGGCAAGCCAGCTCCCACAGTTGGAATGCATTCCCCTGTGGGAGCTGGCTTGCCTGCGATAGCAATATCCCAGCCACCAAAAACCTCAGAGCCCCGCCGCCGCCAGGTTCGGCGCCACCCAATCACTCACTTGAAACGACTTGCGAATCAACTTCTCCTTCGACGCCAAATCCACCGCGCCCTGCAACTTGCCCAGGAACACCGGATCCAGCGTCGCCGGGAAAATCTCGCTGAGCTGCTGGTCTTTCAAGTCGTTGGTCAGGATCACCGGTGGGTAACTGGCTCGCCCCGACACTAGCTCGATATAGGCCTGC
>NZ_VBVZ01000535.1 GCF_005863185.1 Pseudomonas edaphica | reverse complement strand
GTTGGGCTGCGCAGCAGCCCCATAATGAGCACACCCGGTCTATCTGATGCACCGATTGAGCGATTTGGGAGCGCTGCGCGCTCCAACGCAGGGCAAGCCTGCTCGCCACAACAAGCCTGCTCGCCACAACAAGCTTGCATGCCACAACAAGCCTGCATGGCAAGACAAGCTTGCTTGCGATACCGCTTATAGGCTGCGAATCGGCGTGCCGCTGGCCCAGGCCTGAATGTCTTCGATCATCTGCTGATAAAACTGCCGATAATTCTGTTCACTCACATACCCGACATGGGGCGTGGCCAACACATTCGGCAAGCGCCGGAAGGGATGATCAACCGGTAGTGGCTCTTCGCTATACACATCCAATGCGGCCCCCGCCAGTCGCCCGGCCGATAACGCCTCGATCAGCGCCTGCTCATTCACAATCGGCCCACGTGAGGTATTGACCAGGCGCGCACTCGGTTTCATCCAACCCAGCGCCTGCGTATCCACCAGGCCGCGACTGCGCTCGCTGAGCACCAGATGCACGCTCAGAATATCCGCCTGCTCGAACAACTCACGCTTGCTGACCCAGCTCACACCCGCCTCTGAGGCCCGCTCCGGCGTAAGGTTCTCGCTCCAGGCAATCACGCGCATGCCAAATGCCTGGCCAAACTGCGCAACCTTCTGGCCGATGCTGCCCAGTCCGAGAACCCCCAGGGTTTTGCCATACAGATCGCCACCCAGCCCGACCTGCCAGCCGCCGGCGCGCAATGAGTTGGCTTCGGCCAGCAGGTTGCGGGTCGAGGCCATGATCAGCGCCCAGGTTAACTCCGGCGCCGCCTGCTTGTAGCTGTCGGTGCCGCACACCTGGATGCCCAGGGCTTTAGCCGCGGCAATGTCGATGGCCGCGTTGCGCATGCCGCCGGTCACCAGCAGTTTCAGCTTGGGCAGGCCTTGCAACAGGGCCTGATCGAAGGTCGAGCGCTCGCGCATCAGGCAAATCACGTCGAACCCCTGCAAACGTTCAACCATCGTGGCGGTATCGGCGGGGTAATCGTGCAGAAAATGCACCTGGCCCACCGCCGCCAATGCCGACCAATCCACCACACCACTGGCCACATTCTGCCAATCATCAATGACTGCGATCTGTACCGACATTCAGGAGTGCCTCGAAAAAGGTTGGATTAAAGGGTGTTCAACCCCTGTAACAGTGCCTTATGAAACTGCGCCGGTTCTTCCATCTGCGGTGCGTGGCCCAGGCCCGGGAACTCCACCAGGGTCGCATGGGGGATCAGCTTGGCCACCTGCTTGCCCAGCACGTCGTAGTGACCGAGCCTGGCCTTGACCGCCGGCGGCGCGATATCGCTGCCAATGGCGGTGGTGTCGGACGTGCCGATCAACAGCAGCGTGGGCATCTGCAAATCCTTGAACTCGTAGTACACCGGCTGGGTGAAGATCATGTCGTAAATCAGCGCCGAGTTCCATGCGACCTGGGTATGGCCCGGGCCATTATTGAGGCCGGCAAGCATGTCGACCCAACGTTCGTATTCCGGTTTCCAGCGCCCGACGTAGTAAGTGTTGAGTTCATACTGGCGAATGCCGTCGGCGCTGAGTTTCAACTCGCGCTCATACCACTGGTCGACGCTGCGATACGGTACGCCCAAGGCTTTCCAGTCTTCCAGGCCGATGGGATTGACCAGTGCCAACTGCTCGGTTTGTTGCGGATACAGCAGTGCATAACGGGTGGCGAGCATGCCGCCGGTGGAATGGCCGATGAGGGTGGCCTTCTGAATGCCGAGTTTCTCCAGCAGTTGGTGGGTGTTGATCGCCAATTGCTGGAAGCTGTACTGGTAGTGGTCCGGTTTGCTGGAGGTGCAAAACCCGATCTGGTCCGGCGCGATCACGCGGTAACCCGCTTCGCTCAAGGCCTTGATCGATTCTTCCCAAGTGGCGCCGCAAAAGTTCTTGCCGTGCATCAACACCACGCTGCGGCCATTGGCACGGCCCTTGGCGGGCACGTCCATATAACCCATTTGCAGGGTTTTGCCTTGGGACTGGAAACTGAAATGTTCGACCGGGTAGGGGTATTGAAAGCCTTGCAGCTCGGGGCCATAGGTAGTGGCAAGGGGAGCAGCGGCGAGGGCGGGAGCGGCGCTCGCCGTGAGCAGGCCGGTGATGCAAAAGGCGCGGATTAGCGACATGAACAGGGCTCCGGAAGGAATGCCCGGATGCTGTTGCGAGGGGATTAAGTGGGGATTAACACCCAGTGCAGGGTCAGCGCCGCCAGCACGCCATAACGCAGGCTCTTGGCCAGCGTGACCAACAGCAAAAACCGCCACAGCGGTTCGCGCATTACCCCAGCGACCAAGGTCAGCGGGTCACCGATGATCGGCACCCAACTGAGCAATAACGTCCAGTGCCCCCAGCGTTCGTAATGGCGACTGGCCTTGTCGAGCTGCTTTGCGCTGACCGGAAACCAGCGGCGATCCTTGAAGTGTTCAACCCAGCGGCCCAGCCACCAATTGACCACCGACCCCAGGACATTGCCCACCGTCGCAATACCCAGCAGCAGCCACAGGCTATAGTGGCCGCTGAGCAATAAGCCAACCAGCACGGCTTCCGATTGCAGTGGTAACAAGGTTGCTGCGCCAAAGGCGGCAAAAAAACAGCCCCAGGTAACCGGCGAGCATTAATCAGTGGGCCGGGTAGTCAGCCACCACCACATCCTGTCCGTCGCGCGTCAGGCCGATGACCTGGTAGGCCTCGCGCCGCTCACCCATTTCCATACCGGGCGAGCCCATGGGCATGCCGGGCGCGGCAATGCCTAGCAGATCATCACGTTTGCGCAGTGCCAGCACCTGCTCGGCGGGCACATGGCCTTCGACGAACTTGCCGTCGATCACGGCGGTATGGCACGAGCCCAGGCGCGGCGCTACGCCCAGACGCTGCTTGACGGCGCTCATATCGGCTTCGACATGGTCATTAACCTTGAAACCGTTGGTTTCAAGGTGACTGATCCATTTTTTGCAGCAACCGCAGTTGGCATCGCGGTGCACGTCGATTGGGATCAGGTCGGCCGCCTGGGCCAGTGTGGTGGTGAACAGGGCGCAAAGTAGGGCCAGTCGCAGGGGGTTTTTCATGTGGGGCTCGTGGGCAAGAGGACGGCGTCGGGATTTTGCGGCGATCATGACGACGTCATCGCAGGCAAGCCAGCTCCCACAGGGTGAGCGGGGTGCCAGTAATGTTTCTAAATTATACGAAAGCCGCGTTTTCAAGGCGGTGCTTGAGTTGGTCCAGCGCAATGGTCGACAGGTCGATCATGCGCGCGTGCAAGGAGGCCAATTGCAGTTCGGTCTCGTAGGTGAGCACCCGTTTGAACAGCGTGCCGCCACGGTGGGGTTGCAGGAAGTAGTGAATCGAGCCGTCTACCGCGAGGGAGGTGAACACGGTCTTGAATTCACTGGGGCGGCGGGCGATTTGTACGCGATAGCTCATGGGGACGCGCACGCCCAGCAGGTCGATGATTTCGGTAAAGCGCGTGCCGGCCGGCAGTGAGCCGGTGGTGCCGGTGTCGGCACTCAGGGAGGTGGGGTGCCACTCGTGCCAGCGATCCGGCTGGGTCACATAGTCGTAGATGACCTCGATTGGCGCCTGGATAAAGCGTTCCTGACTGATCCGCTCCAAGCGGGCCGAATGCTCAGCTGCATGCATGACACACCTCCTGTGTGGCGAGAGTTTGTCCTGAGAACTGTCAGAATAGTCCCACTCCCGCGCATTGCACGGGAGTGTCTCAGTCTTTTATCAGCGCACCTTGAAGCGGCCCATCAATGCAATGACCCGGCCATTGGCATCCAACAGGCTCTGAGTGTTGGTTTGGGTGGCGTGGCCACTTTCTACCAACTCATCGACCATCTGTCGGATCTGCACCATGCTGCGGTTGATCTCCTCGGTCACTGCGCTTTGCTGCTCGGCCGCCGTGGCGATCTGGGTGCTGAGGTTATTGATATGGCTGACGGAACCAGCCATCTCATCCAGCCCGGTGTTCACCCGCGCCGTGGCATCCGCCGCCGACTGGCAACTGGCCTGGGTGTTTTCCATGGCCGCCACCGACGAACTCACGCCGGTGGTCAGGCGCGCGAGCATCTCGTTGATCTGCGAGGTGCTGGCCTGGGTGCGTGCCGCCAGCGCCCGTACTTCATCGGCCACCACCGCAAAACCACGGCCTTGCTCGCCAGCCCGCGCTGCTTCAATGGCTGCGTTAAGTGCCAGCAGGTTGGTC
>NZ_VBVZ01000534.1 GCF_005863185.1 Pseudomonas edaphica | reverse complement strand
GGTTCTGCCCACCCCAGATCGCCGGGAACCACTCACCCACGTCCACCTGTGCCGGGCTGGAGACCAGCGCGGTGAAGTAGCCGTCGAGTTCAGCCAGGTTCAGCACCGAATGATCGTCGCCGTATTTCAACAGCGTTTCGTCGATGAAGTCGAAATCGGCAGGGGTGAGGGGTTGGGCGAGCATGGGCATATCCTTTAAACGTCGAGCGCCGCGAAGTGGGCGGCTTAAAGCGCAGAGGATGGCGCTTGGGCGGGCTTTTTTCCACTTATTTCCCAGCGCTGACACAGCTTGCTCACGCACATCGAACCCACCACCGCCAGAATGATCGGCACCAGAAAGTCATGCTCGATGCGCGTAAATTCGGCCACCAGCACAATCGCGGTCAGCGGCATGCTCATGCTGGAGGCCAAAAACGCCGCCGCGCCGATAATCGCAAACGCGCCCAGCGGCACCCCGGGCCACACCAGGCTCCAGGCACCGCCGAGCAGAATCGCCAGCAGCGCGCCATTGGCCAGGCCCGGCGTCAGCAGGCCACCCTCGGCGCCCGCGCGCAGGCTGCTCGCAGTGATCAGCACCTTGACCAGCAGCAGGATGGCGGCCAGGCCTATCGTCAGCTCATTGTCGAAGCCCAGTTGCGCCGGGCCTTTGCCATTGCCCAGTATCTGCGGCAGCAGCATCGCCAGCCCGCCGATAATCGTGAAGTTGATCAGCGACATGACAGGCAGGCGCCAGCCGCGCGCGGCGTTGGCCCTGGCGGCGCCGGTAAAACGGCTGAACCCATAAGCGGCCACGCCAAACACCGGCCCGCACACTACCGCCCAGGCGATCAGCGCCGGGCTGAGCACAAAATGCGGCACTGCATATTGCGATTCCGCACCCAGCCCGATCCAGGCCACCGAAGCGCCAATCGCCGAGGTCGCCAGCGCAATGACCGCCGCCGGCCAGCTGAAGGCGCCCACCAGCACTTCCAGCACAAAGACAGCGCCGCCCAAGGGCACGTTATACACCGCCGCCAACCCGGCACCGGCACCGCAGGCCACGATCAAACGGTGCATGTGCGGTTCCAGGCGCGCGCGTTGTGACAGCCAGGTCGCGGCCAGCGCGCCGACTTCACGCGGCGCCACTTCACGGCCCAATGGCGAGCCAAGCGCCACGGTGATGATCTGCAGCACGGCGTGGGCGAGGGTGGTCTTGGGCGGCATGATCGGCATCTTTTCAGACACGGCCTGTTTGATGCTCACCAGCGGGCGACCATAGCGATAAATCGTCCACCAGCCCAGCCCGGCGACCAGGCCGCACACCACCAACACCAGCAGACGGCGCTCCGGTGCGGCAGCGGTGACGCCCCACAAAAAGGTTTCGTGGCTGACCAGGCTGTCGAGGCTGTAACCGTAGGCCAGGTGCTGGATGCCATGCAGCAGTAACGCCAGCAGCATCCCGCCCAGCCCGGCGCCAATGCCGGTCAGCACGACCACCAGGGCCAGAATCAATGATGAACGAAAGGTGGACGGCATAGCGGGCTCCAGGCAATGGCCCTGAGTGTATAGCCGATAAAGTGCGGTGCCTGGGTGAAATGTATCGGCAGGTCATAAACCCCGCGCCCACAACATTTCATTGCTTTTGCCAGTCCCGTTTTTGGCCGATGCGCCGTCATGCTCCCTTGTTATAGTTCGAGCCTTATTACTCGCCAGTCAGGGATCACTGCCATGTCCGAATACCAAGCTTTCATCGTCGAACTCACCGGCAATGTTGCCCATGTGCAGATCAACCGCCCGGAAAAGATCAACGCGATGAACGCGGCGTTCTGGACCGAGATCATCGACATCTTCCAATGGGTCGAAGACACCGACGCCGTGCGCGCCGTGGTGCTCAGCGGCGCCGGCAAGCATTTCTCCTCCGGCATCGACTTGATGATGATGGCCTCGGTGGCCAATAGCTTCGGCAAGGACGTGGGCCGCAATGCACGCTTGCTGCGGCGTAAGATCCTCGAGCTGCAAGCCTCGTTCAATGCCGTCGACACCTGCCGCAAGCCGGTGCTGGCGGCGATCCAGGGTTACTGCATTGGTGGCGCCATTGACCTGATCAGCGCTTGTGACATGCGCTACGCCGCCGAAGGCGCGCAGTTCTCGATCAAGGAAATCGACATCGGCATGGCCGCCGACGTCGGCACCCTGCAACGTCTGCCACGCATCATTGGCGACGGCATGTTGCGTGAACTGGCCTACACCGGTCGCCCGTTCGGCGCAGAAGAAGCGCGCAGCATTGGCCTGGTCAATCGTGTGTATCCCGATCAGGACAGCCTGTTGGCCGGTGTAATGGAAATCGCCCATGAAATCGCGAGCAAATCACCGATTGCCGTTGCCGGCACCAAAGCCATGATCAGCTATATGCGTGACCATACGGTCAATGATGGTCTGGAATACGTTGCCACCTGGAACTCGGCTATGTTGCAATCCAACGACCTGCGCGTGGCCATCGCGGCCCATATGAGTAAGCAGAAACCCGAATTCGTGGATTGACTGACATGACCCCAGGCTGGATTACCACAACGCTGCTGGACAACGACGCCCCTGGCGGCTGGGCCGTCGCCCGCAGCCGCGAGGGCTTTTTGCATGACACCAACGGGCCGCTGTTCCCGCGTGAATGGCTCAAGCGCCAGGACCTGTCGGTGTTCGCCGAACACGGCATCGGCCACCTTGACGGTGAGCCTGTTTACTTGCTGGAGCTGAACGCGGCGGCCGAGGTGCCAGGTTGCAGTTGGCAGGGTTTGCGCGGCTTTATGTTGCAGGGCGACCACACCCTGTACAAAGTGCTGGGCTACGCCGCGCAGATCGGCACCTGGGCGCGGGAGCATCGGTACTGTGGCAGTTGCGGCCAGGCCATGGTGCAGGTGCCGCGCGAACGTGCGATGTATTGCCAGGCCTGCGACCTGCGCAGCTACCCACGCATTTCGCCGAGCATGATTGTGCTGGTGACCCGTGGCGACGAGATTCTTCTGGCGCGGTCGCCGCGTTTTGTCACGGGTGTGTACAGCACGCTGGCGGGGTTCGCCGAGCCGGGGGAGTCGGCCGAAGACTGCCTGATCCGTGAAGTGCGCGAAGAAGTGCAGGTGGAGGTCAAGAATATTCAGTACATGGGCAGCCAGTGCTGGCCGTTCCCGCACTCGATGATGCTGGGCTTCCATGCCGAGTACGCCGGGGGTGACATCGTGCCCCAGGCTGATGAGATCGAAGACGCGCAGTGGTTCAACATTCACGACTTGCCGCCGTTGCCGGCGTCACGTTCGATCGCGCGTTACCTGATCGACCTCTACCTGGCGCGCCGTTTAGGCCACGCTGAACCAGTGTTGCCAGGCTAGGCGCACCGTCAGGCCGAGGACCACGGTGATAAACACCGGGCGAATGAATTTGGCGCCGCCGCTGATTGCGCTGCGTGCGCCAAAGAACGCGCCACACATTACCGAGAAGCCCATCGCCAGGCCGACGATCCAGTCCACCGAGCCATTGAAGATAAACACCGACAGCGCCGCTGCGTTGCTGACGAAGTTCATGCTGCGCGCCACGCCGCTGGCTTTGACCAGGTCGATAGGGTGCAGCAGCATCGTGCTGACTGTCCAGAACGCGCCGGTGCCGGGGCCGGCCACGCCGTCGTAGAAGCCCAGGCCGAAGCCTTGGGTCGATTGCCATTTCTTCTTGATCGGTGCATCGGCATCCAGCGGCGCCTTGGGCGTGCCGCCGAACAGCAAATACACACCACAGGCGAACACGATCACCGGGAGCATTTTGTTCAGGGTTTCGGCGGGCAGGTAGTGGGCGACCACGGCACCCGCCAATGCGCCGACCAGCGTGCCGACGATGGCGTGTACCCATTGGCGCGGGTGGAACAGCTTGCGCCGGTAGAAGGTGAAGCTGGCGGTGGCGGAGCCGAAGGTCGAGCTGAGCTTGTTGGTGCCCAGCACCAGGTGCGGTGGCATGCCGGCGGTGAGCAATGCCGGTGTGGTGAGCAGGCCGCCGCCGCCGGCGATGGCGTCGATAAAGCCGGCAATAAAGGCCACGCAGGCAAGAATGGCGAGGGTGGTCAGGTCAACGCTGAGTTCGAAGGGCATGGGCAGGGCTTATTATTGGCAGGGCGCAGAAAAGGGCTGCGCCAAAGGCCGGTATCTTACTTGTATCTTGTTGTTCTACGCGATCCAAATGTGGGAGCTGGCTTGCCTGCGATGGCGTCGGGTCAGTTACAGCAGTTGGGCCTGCCCTGCCGCTATCG
>NZ_VBVZ01000533.1 GCF_005863185.1 Pseudomonas edaphica | reverse complement strand
GCTTCACCACTGAGTGCTGCATCATCCAGCTGGACGCGGCTCTATTCGAGTCAGCCAAGTGCGCCTTGATCGCTCACACCCTGAACGACGCCAAGCGCCTGTTTCGGGAAAAGGTGAAGTACGCCTACGACAATCTGCCGAAAGAGATTCGCGCCGCGAACCCTGCGAGTAATGACGCAGCCGGTGAACTGGTATTCAGCAAGGGCGGATCGCTCTACGTCAGTACTTCATTCCGGGGCGGCACGCTGCGTTACCTGCACGTGTCCGAGTTCGGGAAGATCTGCGCCAAGTTCCCACACAAGGCCCGCGAAATCGTCACTGGCGCCTTCGAGGCCGTGGCTACTGACTGCTTTGTCACCATCGAATCAACAGCGGAAGGCCGGGCCGGCTACTTCTTCGAGTACTCGCAAAGCGCTGAGAAGCAGCAACTGTCCGGCGTGGCCCTGGGCCTGCTGGATTGGAAATTCTTTTTCTTCAGCTGGTGGAACAACAAGGCCTACTGGCTCGACCCGGCTACAGCGATCATCCCTGACCGCCTGAGCATCTACTTCGAAGAGCTGGCAGCCAAGCACGGGATTGTCACGAACCCAGGCCAGCGCGCCTGGTACGCAGCCAAGGAGAAGACGCTCGGCGACGACATGAAGCGGGAATACCCGTCGATCCCCGCCGAGGCCTTCCAGCAGTCAATCGAAGGCGCCTACTACGCCAGGCAGTTCACCAAGCTTTACGCCTCCCAGCGCATCGGTGTGCTGCCGGACAACAGCCACCAGCCGGTGATGACCTTTTGGGACATCGGCGTCGGCGACTCAACGGCCATTTGGTTCGTGCGCCAGGTCGGCGCCGAGTTTCATGTCATTGACTTCTACCAGAACAGCGGCGAAGGCCTGCGGCACTACATGAAGGTGCTGAAGGATCGTGGCTACGTGTACTCCGAGCACTGGGGGCCGCACGACATCGACAACCGCGAATTCAGCAGTGATGCCAAGACCCGCCGCGAGATGGCCCGAGAGGGTTACGAGATCGACGGCCAGCACTACCGCATGACCTTCCAGGTGGTGCCCAAGATCGGTGTAGACGACGGCATCGATCAGGCGCGGGAGATCCTGGCCCATTGCGCATTCGATGAATCCAAGTGCGAAGAAGGCATCACCGCCCTGGAGAATTACCGCAAAGAGTGGGACGACAAGAAGGGCTGCTGGAAAGACCGGCCGCTTCACGACTGGGCATCCCACCCTGCTGACGCATTCCGCTACTTCGCAGTGGCCAAGACCAAGCGCGTAGCAATGACCCATATCCCCGTCACATTCACATTCTGAGGCCCATATGCCCAACTACAGCGCCATCAGGCAGGAGTACGACGACGCCTTGCCCGGTTGGCAGCTGGTCAAGCGTTGCGTAGCCGGGCCGCGAGAGATCCGCAAGTACAACGAATATCTGCCAATGCCTGACCCACTCAACCAGTCGGACGAGAACAAGGCGCGGTACGATCAATTGAAGAAGCGCGCCATGTTCCTGAACGTAGTGGGGCGTACTCGCACCGGCTTGCTGGGCGCGGTGTTCCGCAAGACCGCAGAGATCGAGTTGCCGTCGGCCATTGAGTACCTGGTCGAGAACCTCAGCGGCAACGGTGCCAGCTTGGAGCAGGTCAGCAAGGAATCCACAGGCGAGTGCCTCGACACAGGGCGCGGTGGCTTCCTGACAGACTTCCCTAAGGTGGAACTGCCAGAAGGCCAGACGGCGCTGACGGTTGCCCAGGCGGCCAATGCACGGGCCTACATCCACCTCTACTGCGCCGAGAGCATCGTCAACTGGCGCGAAGACGTGATCGATGGTGTGCGCCGACTCACGCTGGTGGTGCTGCATGAAAAGATCAACGAGCCGACAGAGGACGGTTTCGAGTTCACGGCCAAGGATCAATACCGGGCGCTGATGATGCGCGGCGGCCGATATGTGCAGGCCGTGTACAGTGCTGACGATCCCGAAGGTAAGGAAACCGAGCCGACCGACAAGGCTGGCAAGCCATTCGACCACATCCCTTTCCACTTCTTCGGCTCAGAGAACAACGACGCCAGCATCGACAAGGCGCCGCTCGAAGACCTGGCCGAGGTCAACATCCTCCACTACGGCAACAGCGCCACGGTGGAAGAGTCGGGGTTCATCAGTTCGCAGCCGACCCTGTTCATCACCACATCGATCAACACGGACGATTTCGTAAAGGCCAACCCGAACGGCTTGCACATCGGCTCACGGCGCGGCCATAACCTGGGCGCCACTGGCACGGCAACGCTGTTGCAGGCCAACGAAACCCAGCTGGCCCGCGAGCTGATGAAGGACAAAGAGCAGCAGATGCTCATGATCGGCGCCCGTATCGTCCAGCAAGGCAGCGGTGCCGAGACTGCCGAAGCCGTGCGCATCCGGTACAGCTCCGACAACAGCGTGCTGGGCACCATTGCCGGTAACGTGTCTGAGGCCATGCGCAATGCTCTTTTCGACGCCCAGCGCTTCATGGCTGGCGAGGTTGACGAAGAGGGCACTGTCTTCTGGCTCAACCAAGAGTTCTTCGATGAAGTCATGGATGCGCAGATGATCCTGGCCCAGATGCAGTTGTGGCAGCAGGGGATCATCGCCAAGAAAGACTTCCGCACCAACCTGCGCCAGTCCGGCGTGCTGGATTCGGATCGCGCTGACGAGGACATCGATGCCGACCGCGAGGAAGAGGCGCCGGTGGTTGGCAGTGAGCCAGAGCCGGTTGTGCCGCCCGACAAGAAGCCCGAGGTGAACGATGAGTAGCGAGGGCTATCTGACGGACGCCACCACCCGGCACCAGATCTACGTCCAGCGATACGCGGGCGGGAACCTGAAGCGGGTGGCGGCATTCATCAGCAAGGCCATCAAGACGGCAAAGGATCGAGTTACGGGAGGCCTGAGTGATTACGGCACTCGTCGTTACACTTCGCAGATAGAAACGCTCCAGGGCGATTTGCGGGGCATCTACGACGACTTGAAGGGCCGCGCACAGCTGGACCTTGGTGAGTTCGCAGCCTATGAGGCTGAATTCAACGGGAAGATGCTGGGCAAGGTCATCAAGGCCGTTGTTCAGCTCAACGTGCCGTCGGCGGAGATGGTGAGCGCTGCGGCGCTGGCTGATCCTCTGCTGCTGGAGGCTCGCAATGGCATTCAGCGCATCAGCATCAGCGGCGCGCTCGACCAGTTCGGCACCAAGAAGGCGGCCGAGATTATCGGTGAGATCCAGATTGGCTCAAGCCTGGGCGAGACCAGCCAACAGATAGGGCGGCGCCTGACCAGCATCCACCAACTGCACCAGGACCAGGCTACGTCACTGGTTCGCACCATGACCAACCACATTGCCAGCACGGCGCGCGTGGAAACGCTAAAGGCCAACGACGACATCCTCAAAGGCATGCGGCGGATCGCCACGCTCGACTCCAGCACCACGCTGTACTGCATGGGCATCGATCAGACGATCATTCCGCTGGATGGGCCAAAGCCACCCTATCACTGGGGGTGCCGCACAACGCTGGTGCCGGTCCTCAAAGATGAGTTTGCCCGCGAGATACCAGGCTCTACCCGGCCCTCAATCGGACCTGACGGCGTGGCCATGGTGTCGAGCAAGACGAGCTATCAGGACTGGCTTTCACGCCAGCCTGCAGCCTTTCAGCGCGACATCCTTGGGCCGAACCGCTACGCGCTGTTCAGCAAGGGCGATCTGACCCTCGACAAGTTCGTCGACGACAACGGCAAAACCCTGACCCTTCAGCAACTGAAAGACCTTGAACCGCTGGCCTTCGAGCGAGCGGGACTATGAACAGCCGGCCATGAGCCGGTTTTTTTACGCCCGAGGCTGAGCCAACGGCAAATCATCCGGGGGATGACATGAAATACTTGATCGACAAGGCTGCATACGACGCACTCGAGCCCTCCCTGCAAGCCTTCTACAAGGCCCAGGGCGAAGATTACGTGCTGGCCGTGGAAGGGCTGCCAACTGGCGGTGCCGACCTTGAAGGCCTGAAGCGTCAGAACCAGACGCTGCTGGACGAAGCCAAGGAGGCAAAGCGCCTGCGCCGTGAAGCTGAAGAAGCCCGCACGCAGCAGGAGCGAGACGCAGCCAAGGCCCGTGGCGACTTCGAACAGCTGTATGCCAGCAGCGAGCAGGCCCTTGCGGCTGAGCGCGCACGCCTGGCTGAACTGACCGCCAGCATCGAACGGCGCGACCTTACTTCAGCGGCCAGCAAGATCGCCACCGGCATCGCCG
>NZ_VBVZ01000532.1 GCF_005863185.1 Pseudomonas edaphica | reverse complement strand
GCACGTGACCGTGGCATTCCCATCCGTATCGGCGTCAACGCCGGTTCGCTGGAAAAAGACCTGCAGAAAAAGTACGGCGAACCAACCCCAGCCGCGCTGGTTGAGTCGGCATTGCGCCACGTCGAGCACCTTGAACGCCTGAATTTCCAGGACTTCAAGGTCAGCGTAAAGGCCTCCGACGTGTTCATGGCGGTAGAAGCCTACCGCCTGTTGGCCAAGGAAATCGTGCAGCCGCTGCACCTGGGTATCACTGAAGCGGGCGGTTTGCGCTCAGGCACAGTGAAATCTGCGGTGGGTCTCGGTATGCTGCTCGCCGAAGGGATTGGCGATACTATCCGCATCTCCCTGGCGGCAGACCCCGTAGAGGAAGTGAAAGTCGGCTACGACATTCTCAAATCCCTGCGTTTGCGTTCCCGTGGCATCAACTTCATTGCCTGCCCGAGCTGCTCGCGGCAGAACTTCGACGTGGTGAAAACCATGAACGACCTGGAGCTTCGCCTCGAAGACCTGCTGGTGCCGCTGGATGTAGCGGTGATCGGGTGTGTGGTCAATGGGCCGGGTGAAGCCAAGGAAGCCCATGTGGGCCTGACTGGCGGTACACCGAACCTGATTTACATCGACGGCAAGCCGTCGCAGAAACTGACGAATGAGAATCTCGTGGATCATCTGGAAAAGCTGATCCGCGAGAAAGCAGCTGAAAAGGTTGCGGCTGACGCAGCGCTGATCGCGCGCGGCTAAGAACGAATTTAAGGATTAGATGTGAGCAAGTCTCTGCAAGCCATTCGTGGCATGAACGACATCCTGCCGGAGCAGACGCCACTGTGGCGCTACTTCGAGAGCACGGTCGCGCGCCTGTTGGATAACTACGGTTACAAACAGATCCGCATGCCGATCGTCGAGTTCACCGAGCTGTTCAAGCGCTCCATCGGTGAAGTGACCGACATCGTCGAAAAAGAGATGTACACCTTTGAAGATCGCAACGGTGACTCCCTGACCCTGCGTCCGGAAGGTACAGCCGCCTGCGTGCGTGCCGTGCTCGAGCATGGTCTCACCGGTGGTGGCCAGCCGCAGAAGTTGTGGTACATCGGCCCGATGTTCCGCCACGAGCGCCCGCAGAAAGGCCGTTATCGCCAGTTCCACCAGATCGGCCTCGAGGTGTTCAACCTCGATGGTCCGGACATCGACGCCGAGCTGATCGTGCTGACCTGGCGCCTGTGGGGCCTGCTCGGCATCCGCGACGCGGTCAAGCTTGAGCTCAACAGCCTGGGCACCAGCGAATCCCGGGGTCGCTATCGCGTTGCCCTGGTCGAGTATCTGTCTGCTCACTTGGACAAATTGGATGAAGACAGCCAGCGCCGTCTGAAAACCAACCCGTTGCGCGTCCTCGATACCAAGAACGCCGACACCCAAGCCGTACTGGTCGACGCGCCGAAAATGGCCGACTACCTGGACGACGAATCGCGCGTGCACTTCGAGGGCCTCAAGGCTCGCCTGGATGCGGCCGGTATTCCCTACGTCATCAACCCTAAACTGGTGCGTGGCCTCGATTACTACAGCAAGACCGTGTTCGAGTGGGTCACCGACAAACTCGGCGCCCAGGGCACCGTGTGTGCCGGTGGTCGCTACGACGGCCTGGTTGAGCAAATGGGCGGCAAGCCGACCACCGGCGTAGGTTTCGCCATGGGCATCGAGCGGCTGATCCTGCTGCTGGAAACCCTGGAGCAGGTCCCGGAAGAAATCTCCCGTCAGGTGGATGTGTACCTATGCGCCTTTGGCGAGGCCGCCGAACTGGCAGCCCTGGCCCTGAGCGAAAAAGTGCGTGACCAACTGCCGAACCTGCGCCTGCAGATCAATGCCGGCGCCGGCAGCTTCAAGAGCCAGTTCAAGAAGGCCGACAAGAGCGGCGCGCTGTATGCGCTGATCCTCGGCGATGACGAACTGGCCCAGCAAGTGATAGGTTTCAAACCCCTGCGTGGCCAGGGCGAGCAACAGAACATTGCCTTTGATGCGCTCGCCGCGCACTTGGCCACCTGCGTCGTGCAGGGTTGAAGCTGTCGAACAGCCGAATTTAGCGATTAAGGAGTATTGGGGTGTCGAGTACTGATGATGAGCAACTGGCCGAGTTCAAGGACTGGTGGCAGCGTAACGGCAAGCCCCTGGTTACTGGCGGTCTGCTGGCTTTAGTGGTGGTGTTCGGCTGGCAAGCCTGGCACAAGTATCAGGCCAACCAGTCCCAAGGCGCCTCGATCCTCTATCAGCAATTGCTGGAAACCACGCTGACGCCGGACGGCAAGCCTGATCCAGCCCAAGTGGCGGACCTTGCCGGCAAGCTGAAAAACGAATTTGGCGGTAGCACCTACGCCCAGTACGGCAGCCTGTTCGTCGCGAAAGTTGCGGTCGACACCGGCAAGCTGGATGACGCAGCCACCGAGCTGAAGGCCATCGCCGACAAACCGACCAACCCGACCCTGGGTGAAATCGCACGTCAGCGCCTGGCGCAGGTATTGGCGGCACAGAACAAGGCTGACGAAGCACTCAAACTGCTCGACGGCGATGCTGACAAGGCATTTGTGGCCACTCGTGAAGAGCTCAAGGGCGACCTGTTGGTCCAATTGGGTCGTACCGACGAAGCCCATGCTGCGTACCAAAAAGCCAAGGCGGCGCTGTCTGATGAAGCAGCGGTCGGTGGCTTACAAATCAAGCTGGACGACTTGGCCAAAGGGGATGCGTGACGTGATCCGTTGGAAACATGCAGCATTGCTGGCTCTGGCCGTTCTGGCCGCGGGTTGCAGCAGCAACAGTAAAAAAGAACTGCCTCCTGCCGAGCTGACCAGCTTCAAGGAAGAAGTGGTCCTGCAAAAGCAGTGGAGCCGCTCCGTCGGTGACGGCCAGGGCGACCTGTACAACTTGTTGCAGCCGGCAATCGACGGCGACAACATCGTGGCCACTGACTCCACTGGCGTTGTCATGGCCATGGATCGTATGAATGGCGACGTGAAGTGGAGGAAAGACCTCGAGCTGCCGGTTTCCGGTGGTGTGGGCGTCGGCTACGGCATGGTGCTGATCGGTACGCTTAAAGGCGACGTGGTGGCTCTGGACTCGGCAACGGGTGAAGAGAAATGGCGCGCTCGCGTGACCAGTGAAGTGCTCTCCGCGCCTGCCACCAACGGCGATATCGTCGTGGTGCAAACCCAGGATGACCGTGTGATCGGCCTGGATGCCGCCACCGGTAACCAGCGCTGGTTGTATGACAGCACCCCGGCGGTGTTGACCCTGCGTGGTACCAGTGGTCCGATTGTGACGAACAACCTGGCCGTTGCTGGCCTGTCGACCGGTAAAGTGGTCGCCCTGGATACTCAGAACGGCGTGCCGGCCTGGGAAACCCGTGTGGCCATCCCGCAAGGTCGCTCCGAGCTGGACCGCGTAGTGGACATCGACGGCGGCCTGCTGCTGTCGGGTGAAACCATTTACGTGGCCACTTACCAGGGCCGTGTTGCGGCGCTGGACCTGCAAAGCGGCCGCATCAACTGGCAGCGTGATGCTTCCAGCTACGCCGGTGTCGCCCAAGGGTTCGGCAGCGTCTACGTAAGCCTCGCTTCCGGCACCGTTGAAAGTGTCGACGAGCGTTCCACCACTGCGCTGTGGAGCAACGACTCCCTGGCTCGCCGTCAACTGTCGGCACCGGAAGTGTTCTCCAGCTACGTAGCGGTAGGTGACTTCGAAGGTTACCTGCACCTGCTGAGCCAGGTAGACGGTCGTTTTGTCGGCCGCGAGCGTATCGACAGCGACGGTCTGCGTGCGCGTCCGCTGGTTGTGGGTAACATGCTTTACGTGTTTGGCAACAGCGGCAAGCTGGAAGCCCTGACCATCAAGTAAGCAACTATGCTTGGGGTAAAACCCAGGCGGCCCCGCTTCGGCGGGGCATGCGGCATTTGACTATGCTGCCCCGAGCACCAGCCGCTGCCTTGCAGCGGCTTTTGTATTTTCTGAAATAACGAAGTGGAGAGCCGCATGGTTCCCGTAATCGCCCTGGTGGGCCGACCTAACGTCGGCAAGTCCACCTTGTTCAACCGCCTGACCAGGACTCGTGACGCCATCGTTGGCGACTTGTCCGGTCTGACCCGTGATCGCCAATACGGTGAGGCAAAGTGGCAAGGGCGCTCCTACATTATTGTCGACACCGGTGGTATCTCCGGTGACGAGCATGGCATGGACGAAAAGATGGCCGAGCAGTCGCTGCTCGCTATCGAAGAAGCCGATGTCGTGTTGTTCCTGGTGGACGCCCGTGCGGGCTAC
>NZ_VBVZ01000531.1 GCF_005863185.1 Pseudomonas edaphica | reverse complement strand
GGGTTCGATTACCGTGGCATGGCGCATTCCGTCGTTTATCGTGTCCCTTGGCGTGCTGGAAATGGCGCGTGGCGTGGCCTACCAGATGACCGGCTCGCGCACCGCCTATATCGGTGACTCCTATGCCTGGCTGTCGAACCCGGTGGCTTTCGGGATTTCGCCGTCGTTCATCATTGCCCTGTTGGTGATCATCGCCGCTCAGTTGGTGTTGACCCGTACTGTATTCGGTCGCTACCTGATCGGCATCGGCACCAACGAAGAAGCCGTGCGCCTGGCCGGCATCAACCCCAAGCCTTACAAGATCCTGGTGTTCAGCCTGATGGGCCTGCTGGCCGGGGTGGCGGCATTGTTCCAGATTTCCCGCCTGGAAGCGGCGGACCCGAATGCCGGCTCCGGCCTGGAGCTGCAAGTGATCGCCGCCGTGGTGATCGGCGGCACCAGCCTGATGGGCGGGCGTGGTTCGGTTATCAGCACCTTTTTTGGCGTGTTGATTATTTCGGTACTGGCCGCCGGCCTTGCGCAGATCGGTGCGACAGAGCCAACCAAACGCATCATTACCGGCGCCGTAATCGTGATTGCCGTGGTCCTCGACACCTACCGCAGCCAGCGCGCCAGTCGGCGGGGCTGAACCATGGCAACGATCAAGGATGTGGCCGCGCTTGCAGGTATTTCCTACACCACTGTGTCCCATGTGGTGAACAAGACGCGGCCGGTCAGCGAGCCTGTGCGCATCAAGGTGGAAGCGGCGATCAAGCAACTGGACTACGTGCCGAGCGCCGTCGCGCGCTCGCTCAAGGCCAAGACCACTGCGACTATCGGCCTGCTGGTGCCCAACAGCCTTAACCCGTATTTTGCCGAGCTGGCGCGGGGTATCGAGGATTACTGCGAGCGTAATGGCTATTGCGTGATCCTCTGCAACTCCGACGATAACGCCGAAAAGCAGCGCAGCTACCTGCGCGTATTGCTCGAAAAGCGCATCGACGGCCTGATCGTAACCTCGGTGGGCGGCGATGACAGTGGCCTTGCCGCAGGCTTGAGCGCGGTGCGCACCCCCATGGTAATTGTCGACCGAGCACTGGACGGCATTGATGTCGACCTGGTGCGCATCGATCATGAGCAGGGTGCCTACCTGGCAACCCGGCATTTGCTGGAGCTTGGTCACCGCGACATCGCCTGCATTGGCGGCCCCAGTCATACCCGCGTGGCGCAAATGCGTCTTGCCGGCTATCACCGCGCGCTGCGTGAGGCGGGCGTGGAAGTGCCAGCCAATCGCACCCAGGAAAGCGATTTCACCAGCACCGGTGGTTATGCCGCGGCGGTACAGCTGCTGTCGGAAAACCCACCCAGCGCGATTTTCGCCAGTAACGATATGATTGGTTTCGGCGTGTTGCGTGCAGCCGCCGAACGCAATATCCGTGTGCCTGGCGAGCTGTCGGTAATTGGTTTTGACGACATTCAAATGGGCCGCTACGTGTACCCGGCGCTGACGACGGTCGGGCAGTCGATCGTGCAACTGGGCGAGACGGCGGCCGAGCTTTTACTGCGACGAATTGCAACACCCCAACTGCCGATCGATCAGCGCATCGTGACGCCGAGCATTGTTTTGCGTGAGTCGACGGCGCCGTTTGCCGGTGTGTTCGCCCAATACCGCTGAACCGAATTGATGAGTACTGATGTATGCCAGCAAAAGTAGTGGTAATAGGCAGCTTGAACATGGACCTGGTCACCCGCGCCAGTCGCTTGCCGCGCGCCGGTGAAACCCTGATCGGCCAGACGTTTTCCACCGTGCCGGGCGGTAAGGGTGCCAACCAGGCGGTAGCCTCTGCGCGCCTTGGCGCTGAGGTGGCGATGATCGGCTGTGTGGGCACGGATGCCTACGGCGCGCAATTGCGTGATGCGCTGCTGGTGGAGGGCATCGATTGCCAGGCCGTCAGCACGGTGGATGGCTCCAGCGGCGTGGCGTTGATTGTGGTGGATGACAGCAGCCAGAACGCGATTGTGATCGTGGCTGGCAGCAACGGTGAGCTCACGCCCGCGTCGTTGCAGGCGGCTGACGCGGTACTGCAGGCAGCAGATGTCATTGTCTGCCAGTTGGAAGTGCCGATGGACACGGTTGGCCAGGCGCTCAAGCGCGGTCGTGAATTGGGCAAGACCGTGATCCTCAATCCGGCACCGGCCAGTGGCCCGCTGCCAGAGGAATGGTATGCCTCGATCGATTATTTGATCCCCAACGAAAGCGAGGCCAGCGCCTTGAGTGGTGTGACGGTCGATTCACTCGACGGCGCCAAGGCTGCCGCAACGCTGCTGCTCAAGGCGGGTGCCGGCAAGGTCATTATTACCCTTGGCAGCCAGGGCGCGTTGTTTGCCGATGGCAAAGGTTTCGAGCACTTGCAGGCGCCCAAGGTCAAGGCGGTGGACACCACGGCTGCCGGTGACACCTTTGTTGGTGGTTTTGCCGCGGCGCTGGCCAATGGCAAAAGTGAAGCCGAGGCTATCCGGTTTGGCCAGGTGGCCGCCGCGCTGTCGGTCACGCGGGCGGGTGCGCAACCCTCTATTCCTACGCTGCAGGACGTACAAGGTTTTATGCCCTCATGAAAAAGACACCATTGCTCAATATTGCGCTGTCGCGCGTGATCGCATCCCTCGGCCACGGTGACATCCTGGTGATCGGTGATGCTGGCTTGCCAGTGCCGCCAGGCGTCGAGTTGATTGACCTGGCGCTCACCCAGGGCATTCCGGATTTCATCAGCACCCTGCGCATTGTGCTCAGCGAGATGCAGGTAGAAAGCCATGTGTTGGCCGAAGAGATCCTGCTCAAGCAGCCACCTGCGCTGACGCCACTTAATGTGTTGACCGAACAGGCCGCCTTGGGCGAGCGCCGTTTGGTCAGCCATGAAGAATTCAAGCAGCTCAGCCGCAAGGCCCGCGCCGTGGTGCGCACGGGCGAGTGCCAGCCGTATTGCAATATCGCGCTGGTGTCCGGCGTTACCTTCTAGAGTTTCCCTACGACAAGGAGTGTTTCATGCAACGTGGTCTCCCAACCCTGAAGAATCTATTTCGGAGTGTCCTGCTTTTGTCCGCACTCACCGCAGCCAGCGCCCACGCGGCGGAAAAAATCGACCTGATCATCGACACCGACCCAGGCGCTGATGACGTCGTGGCGTTGCTGTTTGCCATGGCGTCCCCGCAGGAACTGAGCATTCGTGCGCTGACCACCGTCGCCGGTAACGTGCGCCTCGACAAGACCTCCCGCAACGCGCGCCTGGCCCGCGAGTGGGCAGGGCGCGAAGACATCCCGGTGTACGCCGGCGCGCCAAAACCCATGCTGCGCACGCCGATCTATGCGGAGAATATCCATGGCAAGGAAGGTATTTCCGGGGTCGCCGTGCATGAGCCGAAAAAAGGCCTGGCCGAAGGCAATGCCGTTGACTACCTGATCAAGACCTTGAGCACCGCCAAGCCTCACAGCATCACCATCGCCATGCTCGGCCCGCAGACCAACCTGGCACTGGCGTTGACCCAGGCGCCGGAGATCACCCAAGGCATCAAGGAAGTGGTGGTGATGGGCGGGGCGCATTTTAATGGCGGCAATATCACCCCGGTCGCTGAGTTCAATCTGTTCGCGGACCCTGTCGCGGCTGAAATTGTGCTCAAAAGTGGCGTCAAGCTGACTTACCTGCCGCTGGACGTGACCCACAAGGTGCTGACCAGTGACGCGCGCCTGAAACAGATTGCCGACATCAAGAACAATGCGAGCAAGGTGGTGGGCGATATTCTCAATGAATACGTCAAGGGCGACATGGAGCACTACGGCATCCCGGGTGGCCCGGTGCATGACGCTACCGTGATTGCCTACCTGCTCAAGCCTTCCCTGTTCAGCGGCCGTGAAGTCAACGTGGTGATCGACAGCCGCGAAGGCCCGACCTTCGGCCAGACCGTCGTCGACTGGTATGACGGCCTCAAGCAGCCGAAGAACGCATTCTGGGTTGAGAACGGCGACGCCCAGGGCTTCTTCGATCTGTTGACCGAGCGCCTGGCCCGTCTGAAGTAAGGTGTTTGCCGGTCGGCGCTCGCCGGCCGGGTCTTATTCGCGCTCGGGGTTATGAGCGCCCATGTGGTCGGCCGGGTATTTCTCGAATACCTGGCCGATGAACGCCTGTGCGGCCTGAGTGCCGAGCTCCTTGACCAGCAGATCGATTCCGATGATGGCCAACTCCTCCGGGCTTCCGGGGCTGTAGGAGCTTTGTCCTTGAGGCCACTTGGCTTTGATGTCGGCTTGGAGGGTTACGGTACTCATGGT
>NZ_VBVZ01000530.1 GCF_005863185.1 Pseudomonas edaphica | reverse complement strand
GGCTGACACACCGTTATCGCAGGCAAGCCAGCTCCCACATTTTGACTTGCTGTGCGTCAGTCATATTTTTGAAACTCCACTGACTTAATCTGGCGGCACTCCCTTTGGCTTAAGAAGGTGCCGGCATGATGCTGCGCGTTCTGTTCCTGTTGATACTGCCGCTCTACGCTGCCGCCGCTGCCCTACCCGTTCCCGACCAAGGCCCCGCCCTGCGTATCCAGGGTTCCAATACCATTGGTGCGGCGCTTGGACCTGCGTTGGTCAAGGGCATGCTGGAGCACCAGGGCTTGCAGGCGGTGCACAGCGAGCCCGGCGATGGCGCCAATGAACAACGGGTGATCGGCAAGACGCGTCAGGGCAAAACCGTCACGGTGGAGGTCGCAGCCCACGGTTCAAGTACCGGGTTCAGCGCACTGAAAAAATCCAACGCTGACCTTGCGGCTGCTTCGCGCCCGATCAAGGACAGCGAACTGGTGGACCTTGAACCCCTGGGCGACCTGAAAAGCCCAGAGGCCGAGCACGTGATTGCCATCGACGGCCTGGCCATTATCCTCAACCCGCAAAACCCGTTGAATACCTTGAACACCGAGCAGCTGGCGCAGATTTTCAATGGTGAAGTCAGCCACTGGGAGGATGTGGGCGGCGTCGACGGCGCCATTCATCTGTATGCCCGGGATGATCAGTCCGGCACCTATGACACCTTTAAAGAGCTGGTGCTGAACCGGCGCGGCAAACCGCTGGCCGTGGCCGCCAAGCGCTTCGAATCCAGCGAGGCGTTGTCCGATGCGGTGAGCCATGACCCGCAAGGCATTGGTTTTATCGGCCTGCCGTATGTGCGCCAGGCCAAGGCGCTGGCGATTGTCGACGGTGACTCACAGCCGATGTTACCGGTGACCAGCCTGATCGCCACCGAGGATTACCCGCTGTCACGCCGCTTGTATTTTTACCTGCCGCCGTCGAACCGCAACCCGTGGGCCAAAGCCCTGGTGGACTTTACCCAAAGTGGCAAAGGCCAGGCGATTGTGGCCGCCAATGGCTTTATCGCCCAGCAGGTGCAGGCGATTGCCGTGGAGCCACGGGCGTCGATGCCCGAGGACTATCAAAGCATCGTCCGTGACGCCCAGCGCTTGAGTGTGAATTTTCGTTTCGAAGAAGGCAGCGCCAGCCTGGACAACAAGGCGCGCCAGGACTTGCAGCGGGTGGTGGCGTATATAAAAAGCCACGGCAAGCTCGACAAGCAGGTGACGCTGGTGGGGTTTGGCGATGCCAAGAATGACCCGCAGCGGGCGGCGCTGTTGTCAAAGTTGCGGGCAATGGCGGTGCGCCGGGAATTGGTCAAGAACGGCGTGGTGCTCAGGGATATTCGCGGCTTCGGCGCGCAGATGCCGGTGGCGGCGAACACGGCGGATGAGGGGCGGATCAAGAATCGGCGGGTGGAGGTTTGGGTGTACTGACCGCTCGGGTTTCGTGTTGTAAACACTGGCCTCATCGCGGCATAGGTATCTACACAACCGGTTAACACGAAGCCTGTTGTAAGTGGGCTGTTGTGGCGAGCAGGCTTGCCCTGCGTTGGGCTGCGAAGCGGCCCAGTAAAGGCACTGCAATTTTCCTGAAAGAACTCAGCGACTGGGTTTGGGGCTGCTTCGCAGCCCAACGCAGGCGGTGCGACGATTCGACAAGCCTGCTCGCCACAGGAGAAATTGGCTGCCTTCAAAAGTTGTGTAGATACCTATGGCCATCGCAGGCAAGCCAGCTCCCACAGGATGAGCCGGTTGCTACAGTGGAATCGGCGTTACACCACGCAGCACCAAGTCACTGATAAACCCCAGCCAATCCTGCTGATGCTCCTTATCCCCCAAGTCTTCACCCAGGAACGAACTGAGCGTGTGGCGGTTGGAGTTGTAGAAGTAGCAGAGCGAGGCAATCATCAAATACACGTGCTTGAGGTCGATGTCCTGGCGAAACACACCTTGGGCCTGGCCGGCTTCGATGATCGGGCGCAACACGCCAACCGCTTCGCCCGACAACCTGCGCATCTCGCCGGACTGCTGGGCATGCTTGCCCTGGTGCAGATTCTCGATGCTCAGGATCGCTACGAACTCGGGGTGCTTGACGTAGTAGCTCCAGATAAATGCCACCCGTTCGCGCAAGGCTTGCACGGGGTCTCCCAGGTCCAGCTTGAGTTTGCTTTCGGCCTTATTGAACTGTTCATAGACATGTTCCAGCACACAGACGAACAGGTGTTCCTTGCTGCCGAAATAGTAATAAAGCATGCGGTCGTTGGAGTCGGCGGCCTTGGAAATAGTGTCGACGCGCCCACCGGAATAGCCGTCGCGAGTGAACACCTTGACTGCCGCCTGCAAGATACGCGCACGTGTCTGGTCGGCCTGTTGCGTTCGAATTCCGGTCTTCTTGATCGCCATCACAAAGCGCCTTGCCGCCAGTCTGGGCGCGAAATATAGCATGGGCTTTTTCGTGCCCGTTCTATGACCGACAAGTTCTGTAATAAAAACGCCATTGCGCTGGGGATTGGATCCTAGTCGGGCTATTTTGGTGCACCTCAATAAATAGAGTAGCCATGGATGAAATACCAACCCTTCAGCCGTACCCTGATTGCCACTGCGCTGGTGTTGACGGTCAACGGCGTGCAAGCCGCCTCACAGGCCCCGGTGGCCGGTGAAAATGGCATGGTGGTGACCGCCCAGCATTTGGCCACTCATGTTGGCGTGGATGTACTCAAGGCCGGCGGCAACGCGGTGGATGCGGCGGTTGCCGTGGGCTATGCGCTGGCCGTGGTGTACCCGGCAGCGGGCAACCTCGGTGGCGGCGGCTTTATGACCGTGCAGCTGGCAGATGGGCGCAAGACCTTCCTGGACTTCCGTGAAAAAGCCCCGCTGGCGGCCACTGCCGACATGTACCTGGACAAAGACGGCGAGGTGATCGACGGCCTCAGCGCCAAGGGCCACTTGGCCGTCGGCGTACCCGGCACCGTGTCCGGCATGGAAACCGCGCTGAACAAATACGGCACCCTCAAGCGCGCCCAGGTGATTGCCCCGGCGATCAAACTGGCCGAAAACGGCTTTGAACTGGAGCAGGGCGATATCGACCTGCTGCACACCGCCACCGGCGAGTTCGAAAAAGACAAAGACCTGCGCGGGATCTTCCTGCACAACGGCCAACCGATGCAGGTCGGCCAGAAACTGGTGCAGAAAGACCTGGCCAAGACCCTCAAGGAAATCTCCGCCAAGGGCACCGACGGCTTTTATAAAGGCTGGGTGGCCAAGGCGCTGGTGGATTCCAGCCAGGCCGGCAAGGGCATCATCACCCAGGCCGACCTCGACAAATACAAGACTCGCGAGCTGGCGCCCATCGAGTGCGACTACCGTGGCTACCACGTGGTCTCGGCACCGCCGCCAAGCTCCGGCGGTGTGGTGATCTGCCAGATCATGAACATCCTCGAAGGTTACCCGATGGCCGACCTCGGCTATCACTCGGCCCAAGGCCTGCACTACCAGATCGAAGCGATGCGTCACGCTTACGTGGACCGTAACAGCTACCTGGGTGACCCGGATTTCGTCAAGAACCCTATCGCGCACCTGTTGGACAAGGACTACGCCGCCAAGCTGCGTGCCGCCATTGAGCCGCAGAAGGCGGGTGATTCCCAGGCGATCAAGCCGGGTGTGTCGCCCCATGAAGGCAACAACACCACGCACTATTCGATCGTCGACAAGTGGGGTAACGCGGTGTCCGTGACCTACACCCTCAACGACTGGTTCGGTGCCGGCGTGATGGCGAGCAAGACCGGGGTGATCCTCAACGATGAAATGGACGACTTCACCGTCAAGGTCGGTGTGCCGAACATGTACGGGCTGGTGCAGGGCGAAGCCAACGCCATCGCACCGGGCAAGGCGCCGCTGTCGTCGATGAGCCCGACCATCGTCACCAAGGATGGCAAGGCGGTGATGGTGGTCGGTACGCCGGGCGGCAGCCGGATCATCACCGCGACCTTGCTGACCATCCTCAATGTCATCGACTACAAGATGAACATCCAGGAAGCCGTGGACGCGCCACGCTTCCACCAGCAGTGGATGCCTGAAACCACCAACCTGGAAACCTTCGCGGTAAGCCCGGACACCCAGAAGATTCTCGAAAGCTGGGGCCACAAGTTTGCCGGCCCCCAGGATGCCAACCACTTGGCGGCGATCCTGGTGGGCGCGCCTTCGCTGGGCGGCAAGCCGGTGGGCAACAACCGTTTCTACGGGGCTAACGACCCACGCCGCAATACCGGATTGTCGCTCGGTTACTGAGGCGGGAGGGATTTATA
>NZ_VBVZ01000052.1 GCF_005863185.1 Pseudomonas edaphica | reverse complement strand
GCTGTGAATCGGCTGCGTCGAGTTTGACGGTACAGGTAATAGTTTTTAGGGCTGCGAAACCCTGTCGCTGGCCAAGGCTGGCGACGGGGCGAACTATAAGGTGTGGGTAGCCAGGGTGCAACTGAGAGGATGTATCAACCTCAGTCATTAACTTTTCCATCCCTAGGTCAGGAAGATCTGGCTAGTTTCACAGGCCAGCGCAGTCAAGTGCGTTCGGCCTGCACAGTCGTTTGCAGCGGGAGCCTCAGTAGGTCTGCGTGCATAGCTGGCAGAAATCTCCTGATTGGCTACTAGCGTTACCTGGTGCAAATAGCTTAGATCCATCGAAGGTGAACGGCGGCAAACGGCCAGAACCGGTCATTCATACGCGTCTACCAAGTTGGCATTCAGAACGGCGCGACAGGCTAGAACCTACTATTCAGTGCAGTCGTCCTGTAAATCGCTCTTCAGGGGATCCGGCAGCTAAAACGGCTTCGGCTTTTATCAGCGTGCTATCGAAATCTGCCGGCTTATCCAGCCCTATCCGTGCGCTGGTGCAGTAAAGCGTTTTATAACCAGGTCCCGCTAACACCGGGCAAGTTGTCTGAATACACGGGGAGTCGATCACGCTGTCAACTTTGCCGTCAGTCGCGTAACGCACGACTCTGCTACCGCCCCATTCCGCATTCCAGAGAAAGCCCTGCGCATCAATACAAGAACCGTCTGGAGCACCCTGACCGTTGACTGTAGTGAATACACGCTGGTTTTCTAGCGACGGGTAATCGCAGCAGAAAATGCATTCTTGCAGGGAGTCCGCGTAGTACATGGTGGAACCGTCCGGGCTAAAACAGATGCTGTTCGGGATCGCCACTTCGGGAAGGTCCAGCGTTTCAGTCTTGAGCGTCGCGGCATTGAACCGGTGAAATCGCCCTATAGTTTGCACCGGCTCACCGGCATCCATAGTGCTAAACACAAAGTTGCCCATACGGTCGCAGCGGCCATCATTGATCCGGGTTCCTGCCACGCCAGGGGTGGCTGTGATTTTGCTGAAACGACCAGTGCTCAGGTTGTAGTAGCCCAGGCAGGATGCCAGTCCCATCAGCAATATGTCTTCGTCTGCCGTGAGGGCAAATGACCCTAGCGGCTCTGGCAGGGACCAACGCTGCACTTCGCCGTTTTCGGGGTCCAGAGCACGCAACTCGCAACCGGAGATGTCGGTCCAGAACAGGCGTTCGGTTCTTTCACACCAGATAGGGCACTCGCCAAGAAGACTTGTGGTGCCGGTTAGGGTTTTAAACATGGTTGCGTCCTACGAAACAGGATGGGGCAAACAAGGCAGTCAGTTGGAGAAAAGCGCTGACCACCTATCACCGAACAAGGCGATTGCCAGGCCTGCGAGCATCACCATCGCCCCGGCCAACTTGACGAGAGACACCGGCCTTTCCGATGCCCCCATCAATCCGAAATGATCGATAACCAGTGAAGAGATAATCTGACCTGCGATAGCGAGGCCCAGCAGGGCTGACAGACCGATTTTTGGCGCAAGCACCACATAACTAAGCAAGGCACCGGCACCCAGCAGACCGCCCAACAGGCTCCACCAGGGCTGGGCAGGTATAGCCGCCAGTGAGGCCACTATCCCGCCGCGCATCAATGAAAAGAAGCCCAGGCATACCGCACCTGCAGTAAATGAGAACAGCGCCGCCGCTACGGAATCTCCACCCACACCTTTAGCGAGTTGACCATTCAGCGTGGTCTGCAGGGTAATGCCAAGCCCCGCGGCGATGGCCAGCAGGTAGTAAGCTGCGTTCATCTCGCGCCCCCTTACTTGGCTGACTCAAGCGGCATGAATGTCTCGGCAAAAATATCGGGCTGGTAGCCTGCGGCAGCAAACAGATGCTCACGGGACTCGTCGATTGCTGCACGCAGCCTTGCGCTGTCCACGCCCAGCACCTTGCCGCCGCGTTTGACGATGCACCCGCCAATCATGACTGTGTCGACATTGCTGCGTTCGGCCGCGTGTACCACGGTGCCGAATGCGTTGCCTGACGGGTAAAGGTTGATGTCCTGCGTGTTTATAAGGATCAAGTCGGCCTGTTTGCCGGGGGCCAGGCTGCCGACTTTCTCCTGCAATCCGGCGCAGGCAGCGCCGTCGAGAGTGGCGGCTTTG
The DNA here is from genome assembly GCF_005863185.1 of Pseudomonas edaphica. GTDB lineage: Bacteria > Pseudomonadota > Gammaproteobacteria > Pseudomonadales > Pseudomonadaceae > Aquipseudomonas > Aquipseudomonas edaphica. The sequence goes on along the minus strand of NZ_VBVZ01000052.1, from coordinate 16,113 downwards.
AGCAGGCCATGAGCAGGCAGGGTCACCGGATGATGTTCTGCGCCGCAGCAGCGCTGCTGATGCATGCCCATGACGCGCTGCAGGTAGAAAGCCACCCTCATCTCCATGAACATGTCACCGCTGTAGGAGGTTTCGTTATCGACACTCAGCCCCGGGCTGATGCCGTGGCGCTGGGCCGACTGCATGGCGAACATTCCATCTTCAATGCCGTAGTGGGCATCTGAACGCGGGCATACGTTGACCCGCACGCCAGCCTCGCTAAGGATTTTCCAGCCGGCGTCCGGCAGCGAGGTGCAGTGGTTGAAGATGTTATCGGGACGCAGCAGGCCCTCGCGATGCAAACCCTCCAACTCAGCTGCCATGTCCCCGCCAAAAAATTCGGTGATGATCGGCAGCCCCAGACGCCTGGCCTCAGCCCACAGCTCAGGTTCAAGCTGTGCCATCACCGCCAGCGAGAGCAGCGGGTTGTCACCGTTATTGACGTATTTTTCCTGGAGACGCTCCAGGTTGCCGGGCCAGTGGGCTTTGTCCCACTCACCGGAAACTGGCGCACCGGAGGCGTGTACAGATCGGATACCAGCATCAAGCAGCGCCTCTACCGCAGCATCGGAGTGCGCGCCGGTACGGCTGTTGTGCGAGTTATCGACCACGGTCGTGATGCCCGCATCGATGCAGCCCAATGCAGTCAGCAGGTTGCCGATATACATGTCAGCCGGGCGATAGTATTTGGCGAACGAGAAGTGCGTGGCGTTGCAGTAGTCTTCCAGGGTTTCGGCATTCGGATTGATTCGACGCAGTTGGCCCTCCCATGAGTGACGATGCGTATCGACCATGCCAGGCATGGCAATCATACCGGATGCCTCGATAACAACGGCGTCGCCAGCCTCGATGTTTTCACCTATGGCCGTGATGGTGCTGCCTTCGATAAGGATATCGCCGCGCGCCAGATTGCCAATATCGCCATCCATGCTCAGCACAGTGGCGCCGCGAATAAGGGTGCGGGCGGCCGGAGCGGCCGGGGCCTGCACAATGCTGCGGTTATATTTAGCCATTTTCTGTACACCTCTTCAAATTTCGTTGGAAGCAATGTACGCAATGCGGTACCGCGGGAAAAAGATGGTTAAACTGTTTTTATTATTCAATATTTACGAATAATAACGACTTCCCCCGATCACTGCTTTGAGGTTGCTAACAGTCATGGACCGTATTCAAGCGATGCAGGTTTTCGTACGTGTGGCTGAAGCAGGAAGCTTTATCCAGGCGGCGCAGACGCTCTCACTGCCGGCCTCGACAGTTACCAGCAGCGTTAAAAGTCTTGAGAAGTACTTGCAGGTACGCCTGCTGAACAGAACAACGCGGCGTGTCAGCCTGACCTCTGAGGGCGCACAATATTTGGCGCAATGCCGGGAAATATTGGAGCTGATCGAACACACAGAGACCAGCCTGACGGATTCCGTAAAACGGCCACAGGGGCGTTTGCGTGTCGATATGCCGGGTGGCATTGCACACTTCATCGTCATGCCAAACCTGCAAGACTTCTACAGGCGCTACCCAGATATCTACCTGATGATAGGCGTCAACGATCGGCAGGTTGATCTGGTTCAAGAGGGTGTCGATTGCGTTATTCGTACAGGCGAGCTCGATGACTCAACGCTCGTTGCGCGCCCACTCGGTCGGTTTCGCTGGGTAACCTGTGCGTCTGCCGCCTATCTCGAAGAGAACGGCACTCCGCAAAATCCGCAAGATTTGTCTCACCACCGGGCCATCCATTACTTCTCGGGCCGCGCAAGGCAAGCAGGTGAAATGCGTTTTGCCCGTGGTACCGAAAAAATCTCAGTCCCGGTGAACGGCACAGCGGCCGTCAACGAGACTGGGCTTTACATCAAAATGTGCCTTGAAGGCTTCGGGCTGGTGCAGCTCGCTGAGAATGTGGTCAGCGAGCATCTGCGAGAAGGGCGACTGGTCGAAGTGCTTGCTGACTGGCAGCCCGCATCGGTTCCTGTGCACCTGCTATACCCGCATCAGCGCTTTTTATCGCCAACTGTGAGCGCATTCGCTGACTGGATTGCTGGGCTTGTTCGCGACGATGATTCAGCAGATTCAAGTTGAACGTTGCGCCCGGCCAGCATGCCGGTGAATGCGCCGGCTACGGAGATTGCGGCTGTGATCAGCAGCGGTGCTGTCCAGCCACCGGTCCAGTCGTGCAGTTGGCCCAGCAGCAAGGGGCCTGCGGCTGCCATCAGGTAGCCGACGCACTGCGCCATTCCTGAAAGTGCCGCCGTGTCACCGGCATTTTTTGTGCGCAAGCCGATGAAGGTCAGGCCGAGCATCATGCTGGCACCAGAGCCGAAGCCCAGGACCGCGGCCCACAACATGGCGTAGTCTGGCGCGTAAATGAGCCCGATCAGGGATGAGGCGGTTAACAGGCTGACGGTAGCGGCTGCCAGTTTCTGGTCTTTGAGACGACGAAGCGTGGCCGCCAGAATCAAGCCGGGAATGGCCGTGGTCAGTTGAAGCGTGCCGTGTACCGTGCCTGCTTGCTCCGGGGATATGCCATGGTCCATCAGAATGGTCGGCAGCCAGCCGACGGCGACATAAAAAGGCATCGCGTTCAGCCCCATGAACAGCGTGACCTGCCATGCCAGCGGCGAACGCCAGACGGTCACGGTTGGCGCTTGTTTCGGACCGGACAGATTTACGTGTTCGTGTTTTTTCAACTGCGGAAGCCACACCACCATCGCCAACAGAGGGGCTGCGACCAACAAACTCAGGGCAATCGGCCATTCCCATGATTGGGTCAGCGGAATTATCACAGCTGAACCGACAGCGCCTGCTGCGCCCATTGTGATGGAGTAAGCGCCGGTCATGGACGCCATTTTTGTTGAAAAGTCGCGTTTGATCAGGCCGGGCAGCAGCACGTTGCCCAGGGCGATCCCGGTGCCTATCAATACCGCACCGGCGTACAACGCCCAGGCACTGCCTGCGGAGCGGAGCAGGATGCCCGCTGAAATGACCAACAGTGCACCGAAAAGCGTGCGCTCGATGCCGAACCTGCGGGCGACCGATGCGCTGAGCGGGGAGAAGGCTGCAAAGGCAAGTAATGGCAGTGAAGTAAGCAGGCCTAGAGCTGAGGCGCTCAAGCCAAAATCATTCTGGATCAGCGGCAAAACGGGCGCGATGCTGGTAAAGGGAACGCGCAGGTTCACGGCGATAAGCAGAATGCCTGCGACGAGCGCGATGGCATGCCACTTGTTTTTTGTATCTGACATATTCTTTATCTGTCCTCTTAAAAGAAGACAAATGTAGAGAACTTCAGAATCGTCTAATATAGATATCAAGACACCTGGTTCGGGTGCCCGTCCGCATGATCATCGCAAAGGCCAGCTGATCCTGTCTTTGCATGGCGCAGTGAGCTGTGAGGTGCAAAATGCACTCTGGCTTGTCCCTCCCCAGCACGCCGTATGGATCCCGGGCGGCACGCCGCACAGTTGCCGAGTGACCGAAAACGCCCGGACCTGCTTTCTGTTCGTTGAGCCCGGTGCGGCAGCCATGCCTGAAGAATGCTGCACGGTTGCCATTACGCCCCTTGTTCGGGAGATGATCCTGCATCTCGCTGAACAGGAACCTGCTTACGATTCCGAGGGCAAGACAGCGCGGCTGGTTGCAGTGCTGCTTGAGCAGCTTTCCGATGCTCCGCTGAAAGAGCTGCATTTGCCGATATCAGACCACCCCAAGATCAAACAAATCGCGGATATGCTCTTCTCCGATCCAGGCGACCGAACCACGTTGCGCGAGTGGGCCACTCGGCTTGCAACCAGTGAGCGAACGCTGGCCAGGCTTGTAGAAAGCACGACCGGGCTGAGCTTCGGACGCTGGCGTCAACAATTGCATTTGATGATCGCACTGAGTCATTTGGCGGAGGGGGTATCCGTGCAACGTGTGGCGGGCATCCTGGGATATGACTCTGTTAATGCATTCATCACTATGTTCAAGAAAGCACTGGGTAAACCGCCTACTCAGTATTTTTCCTCTCTGCGCTAGTGCTCTGCTGGCTGATACAAAGCGCCGAGGCTGTAGAACGATCTGTCTGCTATTGGCCGATTGCTGACTGTAAAGAAGGTCTGCAAGCGGCTATCAGCGACATTACCGCTTTTTGCCTTACGCCCACTGCACGCAGCCAACCTCGTCGGCGTTAACCCTATTTTTAGCTTGCTGAAACGTTTCATCAAGTTTATAAAAATGGCACAACTCCAAGAAAGGCTGCCGCCATGACCCCGCTCAAACTCTTCGTTGCCCTCAGCGCACTGTCCGCTGCCTCCCACGCCATGGCCTGGGATTACGTTCTGCTCGACACCGACAAAGCCGCCCAGAGCTGGCAGATCACCAGCCAGCAACTCGGAATAAAAACCGACAAGCCCTTCAGCGTTACCCTGCGCACCTTGCACGGCGGTCGCCAGGAGGGCGTCAGCATCGTCGACATCGATAACGGCACGATGAAACTCTCGGTAGTGCCGACTCGCGGCATGAACGTCTTGCAGGCCTCGGTCGGCAGTGTGCGCATGGGCTGGGATTCTCCGGTCAAGGAAGTGGTCAATCCGTCCTTCATTGAACTCAATGGCCGCGGTGGTCTGGGCTGGTTGGAAGGCTTTAATGAACTGGTCGCCCGCTGCGGCTACGAATGGGTCGGCCACCCCGGCGTCGACAACGGCGAACTGCTGACCCTGCACGGTCGCGCCGCCAACATTCCTGCGAACAAAGTCACCCTGCATATCGATGAAAAACCACCGTACGCCATCACCCTGCGCGGCGAATTGAAAGAGCAGGCGTTCAAGAAGGTCGACTTCTCGGTCGCGACCGAACTGGTCACCGAACCCGGCAGCGTCGTGTTCGCGCTCAACGATACCCTGACCAACAACGGCGACTATCCGAAGGAATACCAGGCGCTGTATCACAGCAACTTCAGCACCCCGTTCCTGGAGCAGGGCGCTCGTTTCGTCGCGCCGGTGAAACAGGTGTCGCCGTTCAACGACAAGGCCAAGGGCGATCTGCCCGACTGGCAAACCTACCGCGCACCGACCAAGGACTACGACGAAACGGTGTACAACGTGGTGCCGTATGCCGATGCCAAGGGCGATACGTTGACCGTGTTGCATAACAAGGCCGGCAGCCTGGGCGTTTCGGTCGGCTTCAATACCCAGACACTGCCGGTGTTTTCCCTGTGGAAAAACACCGATACCCAAGGCCAGGGCTATGTCACGGGGCTGGAGCCGGGGACAAGTTTTTCCTACAACCGCCGTTACCAGCGGCCACTGAACCTGGTTCCGACAATTGGGCCCAAGGAACACAAGCAGTTCCGCATCAGCTACAGCTTGTTAGCGGATAAGGCAGCGGTGGATAAGGCCTTGAAGCAGGTGAGCGAGATTCAGGATGGGCGGCAGACTGAAGTGCGGCAGACGCCGTTGGTTGATCTGACCAAGGAGTGACACCGGCTGGAACATTGTGGGCCGATATTGCGGCCCTTCGGCCAAGTGTTCGCGTCTGATTCCGTTGGCTTGTTCAAGGTCCGCCCGCGAGCGCGTGACCTTGGGCCTGCGACTGGCAGCAATAGATCAATGCCCTGCGGATGTCACCGGACAGCGCTCACTGATGCTCTGGATATGTACAGTCTAACTGTATATATTCGGGATTCTACGCATTCAAGCATCAGGTGGCGTTATGTCAGCAGTGAACAAAGCTATCGTCCGTCGTTTCAATCAGAAGGTTATTGAGAACTGCGACCGCCACGAATTTGAAGTGCTCGTGGCGCAAGATTTCATAAACCATTCAGCGGCGGCGGGGCAAGACGGCGGTCGGGAAGGTCTATGGCATACCTTTCACAATGTTCTGCATCCGGGCTTGTCCGACCTCCAGGTCGAGGTGCTGGATCAGGTTGCTGAAGACGACAAGGTGACGACCCGAAAGCGCATTACCGGCCGCCACTCCGGGGTGATTGCCGGTATACAGGCAACGGGACGTGCAGTGTCCATTGATATCATCGACATCGTTCGCATCCGCAACGGCCAATATGTCGAGCACTGGGGCGTCAATTCGTTGCCGAGTGTGTTGGCGGCTTTGCGCTCAGGTTGATTGATCGTTTGGGGCGGCGGCAATCAATTGCTCCAGGATTCTGACCGCAGCTTCGAGTGTTTGCAGCTGTGACGCGGTGGTTTTTTCCTTAAGCTGGCGTGCCAGCCAGTCACTGCGCTGAAGACGACTGTGTTCAAGCGCAGCTCGACCAGCGTGCGTCAGCTCAAAAAGCTGCTTTCGTGCATCGCTCGGATCAGGACCTCGTGTAACCCGCTGCTGCTGCTCCAACTGGGCGATAACCAGCCGCATGCTTTGATGCTTGACGTGACGATGTGCAGCAAGCGCGCTTATGCTCGCGGGGCCATGACGGTCAAGCAAACCTAGCGTTTCAGATTGTGCCGAGGACGGTGTGTCCGACCCACTGCGCACTTCCCGGACAAGATTGCCGACTACTCTTCGCAGATCTTCGGCTAACTGTTCAACGGTCTCTTCAAAAGAAGCAGAGTGATGATTGGGAGATTCTGAAGGGGAGGACAATGGGCTTTCTCAGATGTGGTTGAGCAGACGAGCATACATGAGTTCAGAATGACCGCTTCTGATCAGGAGCTGTCCATCGTCAACGACTGCTTTTGGGCCGGTTTCAGCCAGTCACAATGGGCCGTAACCGACCGAGGCGTAAGCACCGATTGTTGGGGGCTGCCGACATTACCGAGTGAATTGACGTTGCCGAAGACCTCCCGCAGTCGCTCCTGCACTAGCCTTCCAGCGTTCGCAGTTTTTCCTCGAAGTAGCGAATTTGCGCAGCATCATCGGGGTCGACCTGCCTGAGTAGCTGAAGCGCTTTTGTATACGCATCGCGCGCCTTGGCGGTGTCGCCTTGAGCCTCATAAACTCTTGCAAGGTTGAAGTAGCGCAAAATCACCTTGGGGTGGTTCTCTCCGAACGTTGCGCGGTCACTGTTCAGGGCCTTAGTCAAAAAGGCTTCAGCTTTGTCGTACTGGCCCAGGCCGCGATAGGCGTCGCCGAGGTTGTTCCAGCGGATGGCGACCGTGGGATGGTTGGGGCCACGCAGGGCCATGTCGATATCCAGTGCTTGTTGAAAAAGCGGCAACGCGGCCTTGTGGTTGCCCTGGACGTTATAGGCGTTTCCCAGATTGTTCAGGGCGGTGGCTACCGAAGCGTCGTGTTCTCCCAGCCGCTTTCTTAACGCGATATTTTTGCGCAGGTTTTCGAAACCCTCTTCATACCTGCCCAGTTTGCTCTGCGCGGTACCGATGTTGTTGTAGCTGTCGGCAATCTGCAGGTCATCTGCGGCGAGTACCGCGAGGCGCATTTTCAAGGCTTTTTCATAGTAGCCAAGAGCAATTTCGAGATTGCGTTGTCGTTCGTGGAAATAGCCGAGGTTGTTCCAGTAGGTCGCCTGTTGCGCGATGGATGCCTGCCCGTTTTGTTTGGCCGCCTCTATTGCCTGGGTGACCAGGTGGATCGCGGTGCGGTCATCGCCCAGCACGTAGACTGCCAGCGCCTTGATATTCAATACCTCGGAGTTGTCGGGGTCGGTTTCAAGCACGCGGTCCGCTTCCTCAATGGTCGCCTGGTATTGTTCCGCCTCGAAAAGGCTTACTACTTTGTCGCTCGCCACTACGGAGGCAGCTTCAGCACAAAACATGATGAAGAGCAGTGGTAACGGTAATAGAGCCTTGAGCCCACGAATGTGCATGGAAGTCCTTTTGTTTGAAACGCAGAACGGGCACAACCAACCCAACACTGACAAAAAATGATGCTGGCCTTGCCCGGCCGTAAAAGTCACAAGTCCAGGGCCAACGCTGCAAGCTTTGCCACGCCAATGGGGGTATCCAGCTCCATGTTGTCCTCGAGCATCCAGGCTGCTGACAATCCGGCCCAGGCAAGCACCCATTGCAATAACCGGTGTCGATCAATGTTGGAGGCTTGTGTCACGATACCGATCCGGCGCGCGAAACAACTTGGCGCCAAAGCGCTTTTGCTATCGGGATTGCAGAAAATATTCGCGTAATCGAAGCCGCGCTCACCGTAGAGTCCCTTAGGGTCGATAGCGAGCCACCCCTTAGGTCCGAAGTCCAACACATTGCCGTGGTGGATATCACCATGCAATACGCAGACGTCACGCGGGGCATCCAGAAGTTCGCGAGCCGTTTTGGCGCATTGTTCAAAGACCCCTCGGTGCGTTGCCGCCGCGCTCCATAAGGCTTCGAACCGTAGCTCCAGTGGGACTAAAGCAGGAGCCGGTTTTGCAAGGGGTGTGTGAAGGCGGCCAGCCACAGCACAGAGTATGCGAGTAGCCTCGTCGTCCTCGCCGCAGTTCACCATCTGCGTAAGTGAGACCGGGCTGGTCGCGCGCTCCATCAGTAAGGCCTCACCATCATGTGCCAGCACGGGCGCCGCCCCTTCACCGTCCCACCAAGCCATGAGTAGATTGCCTGCTTGCTCCTCCGGCTCTTGCGAGATTTTGAGCATGGCTGGCATGCCATGGTGACGAACAGGCAGTAGGTTGCCATTCAGTGAGCCGAAAGCGTCACCGTCGATCGTCAACGCCCATCGTTTCAAGTATTGGTCAAACATCAGCGCTTAATTCTCGCTCTTACTGGAACAATCATTATGAGTGACGGGGGCGTAAGTCTAAATGTCTGCTCTTGGCCGATTCTGCTCAATTACGCTCCCCATCCACATCACTCGAACTGAGCCCTTACGTACTTTCGATTATTGCGTCACCGTGAACCGAAACGCCTGTTCTTGCAGCCCCGCCTTGATCAAAGCAGCCAATTGTCGGGCCGCCGCAGTGGGCTCGCCGCCACCGCTGTGCAGCACATAACCAAGGCTTGGCACGACGGGTAAGCCGGAAACAACACTGAGATGGCTCGGCAGCCCAATGCGGGTACGCAGCGTCACGCCCAATCCGGCGGCGACGGCCGCCCAGATTCCGGCGACGCTGGGGCTGGTGAGGGCGATGCGCCAGGGTATTTGCGCGGCGTCCAGCGCCTGGGTGGCGGCGCTGCGGAGTACGCAAGGCGCGTCGAACATTATCAAGGGCAGTGGTAAGTCGTCAGCGGCGGTCGGCAATGGCGTATCGCGCGGCCCGATCCAGTGCATCTGTGTTTCGCCCAGGCGCGTGGCATAGGGCGACATAGGCCCGGTGTCCCAGGTCAGGGCCAGGTCCAGGGCTGCACTTTCGACCAGCGTCAGCAGCTCGGCATTACGGGCGATCCTGACTTCGAGGCTCACCCTCGGGTAAGTCTGTACAAAGCGTCGCAGGATATCGCTCAGGAAATGTTCGCCAAAGTCCTCTTGAAGCCCCAGGCGCAGGGTTCCGGCGGTCTGGCTTTGATGCACGCTGTGGAAAATGCTGTCGTTCAACTCCAGTAACCGGCGGGCATGGCTCAGCAGTGATTCGCCTGTGGGGGTCAAGACCAGCCCGCGCCCGGACTTAGCCAGTACCGGCGTGCCTATCTGCTCCTCAAGTTTCTTTAACTGAGCACTCACGGCAGACGTCGACCGACCGAGACGATCCGCAGCTTTGGCAAAGCTGTTGAACTCCACACCCGTGACGAAGGTGCGCAATACATCAAGATCGAAGGTGGGGCGGCGCATTCAATAGTCCACTAATTCCGGATGGTAGGCGCTATTAAATCTGATATTCGGAAGGGTTGCGACTTGATAATTTCATCCTTCAGATCGGGACATCGGAGGGAAAAACATCATGAATACAGCTACGTCCACTGGGGGAGAACCCCAGGGCAACTATCCGCAGAAGTTTGCCGAGTTGACCGACAACGTATTGTTCGGCGACATATGGACGCCTACGCAACTCAAGCCCCGTGAACGCAGTTTGGTGACGGTGGCTGCGCTGGTGGCGATGTACCGTCTTGAGCAACTGCCGTTTCATTTGCAACGTGCGCTGGATAACGGCGTGTGTGCCGATGAATTGGCCGAAGTCATCACCCATCTGGCGTTTTATTCAGGTTGGCCGACGGCTGCTTCGGCGCTGAATGTGCTGAGCGAACTACAGCTTTGCCTTTCAGCACGCCAGGAGTAAGCGCTGATGCCATTTGCACGGATTTCACTGCACCGAGGTAAGTCGGCCGAGTATTTACAGGCGTTGTCGCAGGGGTTGCACGACGCTTTGGTCGAGAGCTTCGAAGTGCCGAAGACAGATCGCTTCCAGGTCATTCACCAACATGAGGTCGGCGAGCTGATATTCGATCCCCACTATCTGGGTGGGCCGCGTAGCCATGACTTTGTGCTGATCGCGATTACTGCCGGCCGTGCTCGAAGTGTTACGACGAAACAGCATTTTTACCGTGATCTGGTCGAGAAACTGGGGCGGGCGACGGGGCTGAACGCGGAGGACGTGATGGTGGTGATCACCACCACGGCCGGTGATGAGTGGTCGTTTGGGGGAGGGCGGGGCAACTAGACTTTGAGGTTGTTCAACGTGAATTGGGGGTTGACCCTGAGGAATACAGCCTCTCGCGCACAGCCTTCAACACCGCCTCGATGTGCCAGGTCTCGACGCCGATGTCGACTGCTTCGCCGGCATCAAACACCAGCTCGATTTGAGTGGCTATGCCTTGCTCGAAAAGCAGTCGCTGCGCGTCTTCAAGAAGCCTGCGTTTACCTGTGAGCCAATGTCGTTGTTTGCCCGTCAGCAACGCAAGGGTTTGCGGGTAGGTGCACTGCAGTTTTCGGCGCAAATTGACCAGCGCTATTTTGTCGCTTCGGTCACATGCCGGGGTCAGTACATACGTGTTGCCCGACGCAGTCTCCAGGTCGTATTTGTCTTGCAGATATTCATCGACACTCCAGCTGACGACCGTCTCATGGGCGCCCGTCATGACGTTGATCAAGTGCGCGTTAACACCTACGTAGCAGAACTGCGTCATGCCGTGGACGACGTAATCTTCACTGTTACTGCGAATAACCCAGTAATCACCGTTGGCGGAAAGCTCACATGACTGAATGACAAAACGCTCAGGTTTGCCATCTCTCATGACGCCGTCAAACAGGCCAAGCACGATTTCACAGGCCTGCTCTGCGGTTATCAAGGCGTTGATCTCTGTCACGCTTTTCCCAAGCCAAGCAATGAACGCAGCCAGCCTGCCGACTTCCGTTCATAAAAGGGTGTGGTTTGCTTGAGGAAGTAATCGCTAAGGCCCGATTCCCCTTCGTAAACGCGATAGAGGTCAACGGGGTCGCCATCCGGAGCGCTGTCCCCGGCAACGTTACCGGCTTCGCGCATGGCCTGTTCAATATCTCCATCCGCTTCAATACCGATGATCAGATGAGGCTTTTGATCGGACGATGCGTCATGCATCAACGCCAGAAATGCACGTGTTACGTTGCGGTGTTTGGCGAGTAATTGCGTGAGCGAGTTGACCATCTTCGACGGATAGTGCGACGGCTGCCCGAGCAGCACGTTGGTGTCTTTTTCCACTGTGCGCTGCACCGGCTGTTGGCCGATCCCGTCAGAGAGTAAATGGCGCACTTCCTCTGGGAAAAACTCTTTGCCGTAAGGCGATTTTGGATTGAGGAAAAGAGCGGTACCTAGTGTGATTTCAAACAGCGATCTGGCCGGGATCTCTATGTAGGACTCTTTGCTATCTATGGATCTTTGGAGGGTTTGCAACGAAGAAAAAAAGGGGATGACAGCGCTGCCGTCAGGTTTTTGCCAATGCGCGATGCTGATGTTGCTACCAGACTCGATGTTGACTTGACCTTCGCCAGTGCCGGCAGTGCCGATGACGTAGACAGTGGAGTTCAACAGAGTCTTGAAAAAGTCTGGACGATGGGCCGGTTCATCCGCCGCCAGCCTGAGTGATTTTTCGAGGTCGTTTTCTTGCTGGGTATCCATGATGTCCATCGGTAGTTCCATCAAAACAGACAAAAAGTGAGCGGCAAAGAGCGTGCAGTTTTTCACGTCACTGTGAAAACAGGAAGAACAGGAGACTAACAAGTTTGAAGCATACGTAGGGAAACCCCGGACGGTTTCTCAAGGAGAACTCCTCCGTATCAGCGCTGGATGAAAAAAAACGCAGTTTGCCTCGAACGGCTGCTTCGGGCCGTTTTCTGCCTGTCGCCACCAGCAGCAATAGATATCTGTCCAGCGAGACAAATCGCGAAACTAAACTCCAAGCTCCCACCTTTGTACGGGGCTGAGCGGGTAGAAAAACGTGGTTTTCGCGTCCCAAAGAATGGATCTCTATAAATGAACGACCAACCTGAACTTTCTCTTCGTTTAATCCCCGCGCCAGTTGGCACCTTTTAAACACCGCCATATCGGTACACCGTCGCACTCCAATACTGGCTGCCGTTACGTTTTTGGCGAATCCATCCATCTGCCACCAGTTGTTTGGCGATCATTCGATTCATAAAGCCATGACCGAGCAGTAGAACCGGTCCTTCGCTGGCAAGGGACTGAAGTCGTCGAGCTGCCGTGCTGGCGCGCATCCTCGCAGTTCCGGCGGATTCGACGCTGCGTGAGTAACCGCACAACCATAAGACTCGAAGGATAAATGCCCAGGTAAACGGCGATAGCCGTGGCAGTTTCCAGTGACCATAAGGCAGTTGCGCTTCACAGAAAAGCGCGTCGACAAGGGCGGGCTTCAGGCCAAGAGCCTGGACAGAGGTCAGCGCACGAGGCGCGCTGCTTGAGACAATCACCTTGGCGGTTGCGGCGAGCTGCATGCTGGCATCCGGGACGGGTTGGTGGGTAACTTCGGACCGGTTGTATTGCTCGATCCAGTCTTCCATATCGAGCGCTGACATTTTGTCGGTTGCGACCAGTTTTGGCTGGCCGTGACGCATCAGGATTATTTCCCTACTCACTGTATGTTTACGTCCTTGTTCAGGTGGGCGGTCATTGTGGAAGGAGTGCGGTTCCGGGAACTTAAGCTTTGACTCTCAAACCAATCGTGATCGCGGTACCACGCCACCGTGTCGGTGATTGTCAGCTCTAGTGGCCGGAAACTCAGGCCAAGCTCTTGTTCACTCTTGCTGTGGTTGAAACAGGTGCGGTCCTTCTCTCGTACCAACAGGCGCAACGTGGCCATGCTCAGCAGAATGGGCTTGCCGGTAAGACGCGCATAAATCTCCTGCACAGCCGCCAAGGTGAATAGAAAGGGGAGCGGTAGTTGTCGAACGGGGGTCTTGACGCCCGCTATACGTCCAAGAATAGGCACCAGCTCACGCATTGTCATATGCCGGCCCGCCGCGAGATAGCGCTCACCTCGCCGCCCATGTTTGGCAGCGGCAATCTGCGCTAATGCCACATCGCGGGCATCAACAACGGAGAAGCTACCGGGGATCAGTCCGGGTAATTTGCCGTGCACGACATCGTTAACCAACTGTCCCGAGGAGGTCGGGCCAATGTCGGCAGGGCCCCACATCCAGCCAGGCAGGACCATGCAGGCATGCATCTCGGGATGGAGCTCCAGGAACGACAAGACGACACGGTCGGCGAGGATCTTGCTTCGGTAGTAGTCATCCGCATCGGCGTCGGCCCGCAGACATGTCTCATTGATGGACATTCCAGGTGCGCCGTCGAGCACGGCAATGGACGACGTATGGATGAACCGTCGTATACCGGCGCGGTAGGCCTGGTTTAGCAGGTACCGCGTACCAGACACATTAATCTTTTCGAGTTCCTTCCAGTGGCTGCCGCCCTTGTAGTTGTCGCGAAAGAACGCCGCGGTGTGAAACATCGTATCGCAGCCTTGCAGCGACGCTGAGAATGCGTCGACATCGGCCATGTCCCCAACGACCAGTTCCACACCCGGCAAATTGTTGAACTGCTGTTCACCTTTGGCTCTTGAGCGGACCAGGGCTTTGACCGCGTAGCCACGAGCGACCAATTCACGCACCAGGTTGTTGCCCAACAAGCCGGTTGCGCCAGTAACGAATGCGCTGTTCATGGCTCAACCCTCAGCTGGATAGGCTAACGGCATCAGCACCGCACTGTCGAAGAAGGCCTCTTCACGGATGGCCAGCCCGTCTCTGAAGGTGAAGTGTGCGGCGTAGTACGCGGTAATATGGCGTCCATGAGGCGGAATCACCCGGCCTGGCAGCACCAAGGGGGCGGCGAATGTGCCGGTCAGGAAGGCAGTCAGCGCCAAACGATCGTTACCGACGGCGAATGGGCTGAAAATCACTTGGGCATCGGGGAGCGCTTCGAGCAATGCGATCTCTCGTTTGCGCATGGCTTCGCGACCGGTTTGTATCCCCATGCTATCGAGGTAGATGAAGTCTTCGCAGACCAGCGCAAGCATCGCCTCCACATCACGGCGATTGAAGGCACTGGCGGCGCGTTCCGCATAGTTGTTGGGGCCAATAGTCATACAGTCCATTCCATTCGTTTTCGAGGGCTTGTAGATATACCTTTGAGGGGGCTCCCGAAAAACGGCGACTACTGCATAATGGATTTGCACATATGCAGATCAGGGAGGATATGAAGCATGGCGTTGCAAGCAAATTGGGACGATCTTCGTCTGTTGTTGGCAGTCTCGCGGCGTGGCAGCTTTCTTCAAGCTGGCCAAATGCTGGGTATTGCGGCGTCTACTGTGTCCCGCCGGTTGACCCAACTTGAGAGCGCCCTGGGCGAGTTACTCGTCGAGCGGGGCGTTGAAGGATGCTGGTTGACCTCGCGCGGCCAATCCCTCGTGGAAGTTGCCCTAGCGGCGGAGGCGGGCTTGAGGCGTCAAACCGTTGCTGGCATGTCCGGGCTACACACAGAGCTATTTGGCAGTGTCCTGGTCAGTGCAGGAGAGGGATTTTCGTCTTGCGTGCTGGAGGCTGCGAGTCGCTTCACCTCTCTTCACCCGCGTTGCTCGGTGGAGTTGATGGCAACAGCCGACTTTCACAAGATCGTCCGCGGCGTGGCAGACATTGCTGTACGCACAGCTCATCTAGGCGAACCGTCGCTGATTTATCGACCAATAGGCAGGCTCGCTTACGGTGTCTTCGCCGATGCAGGTTATCTGAAACGGTATCCAGGGGTGACTCCGGCCACTGCGGTCAATATTGCCTTGCTTCCTCCGCTGGACATGTTGCCGCAAATGCGTGCGGCAAAGGCCGCGGGTCTGGAACGCGCGCAGATCAGCGTGAACTCGTTCGCGGTTCAGCTCGAATCGGTGAGGCGAGGAATGGGTGTGGCAGTACTGCCCCGTATTCTGGCAAAGGACTTGATCGAGTTGTTCCCGGATTTCCAACTTCCAGATATGGAAGTCTATCTGGTGACCCGACCTCAGGCATTGAAACAGGCTCACATCAAATGTTTTTTTGCCATCCTGGAGCAGGTGCTGCTCGAAGCCCTTTCCATAGCAAATGCGGAAGGCTACCTCTTGGGGGGGCGACCCGAAATGGGTGCATGGGGGCGCTAGCCAAAATAATTGAGATTGGTTCAGTCAAGACATTAGCTAACGAAGTTACCAATGAAACCATGACCGGCAGAGATCGACCCATTGCAGCCGTTCAGCATGTTGCTAAAATCGACCAAGAGTAGACTGCCACCCATAAGTGAAAATTGATGTTTACCTGCCCATGCTGCGGATATGCAGTCTTCGAGGAACACCCAGGGTCATACGATATTTGCCCAATTTGTTTCTGGGAGGATGACGTGTTCCAACTCTATTACCCTCACCAGGTGGATGGACCGAATAGATGTAGCTTGATCGAGGCGCAGGTCAATTTCGTCCAATTCGGTGCCTGCGAGCGAACCATGCTGAAGAATGTGCGAATGGTTAGCGATAGCGATGTGCGGGATGGTGAGTGGTTCCCACTCTGGACTCGCCGAGTCGCCATTCCAGATCCCGACTCCGATAACCAGCATCCTCAACACATGAAGTCGAAGTACGACCTCTACTATTGGCTGCGGACCTAGCAGCGCAAAATGGCCGAAAACGGCCAGTTCCGTCGTTTAGAGGAAAGACACCACCCCTGCCACCTGAAAGCAGGCACGCCGTGATAGCCGCCTGCTCATGCAAAGATACAGCTACCCCGGATTACCCGCCCGAAGAT
>NZ_VBVZ01000529.1 GCF_005863185.1 Pseudomonas edaphica | reverse complement strand
GAGTCGTCTGCATCGCAGGCAAGCCAGCTCCCACACAATCCCGCTCCCACAGTTTTGACCCCGTTCCCCAAGTGAAATTGAGTCAAGCCTATCGTCGCGGAGCGTCTCCCCCTATGAAGCACAACGTCATCCTTGTGGTGCTCGACGGCCTGAACTACGAGGTTGCCCGACATGCCATGGGGCATCTCCAGGCCTATATCGGCGCAGGACGCGCAGCGCTTTACAAACTGGAATGTGAACTGCCGGCCCTGTCCCGGCCGTTGTATGAATGCATCCTCACCGGCGTGCCCCCGATCGACAGCGGCATTGTCCACAACCATGTCTCGCGCCTGTCCAACCAGCGCAGCATTTTCCATTACGCCACCGATGCGGGCCTCACCACCGCGGCGGCGGCTTACCACTGGGTCAGCGAGTTGTATAACCGCACGCCCTTTGTCGCCGCGCGTGATCGTCATACCGACGACAAGGCGCTGGCGATCCAGCACGGGCATTTCTACTGGAATGACCACTACCCCGACTCACACCTGTTCGCCGATGCCGAAAGCCTGCGGCTCAAGCACGCGCCGAACTTCCTGGTGGTACACCCGATGAACATTGATGACGCCGGCCACAAGCATGGCCTGGATACCGCGCAATACCGCAACAGCGCGCGCTCGGCCGACATCATCCTCGCCGACTACCTGCAAACCTGGCTCGACGCCGGCTACCAGGTGCTGGTGACTGCCGATCACGGCATGAATAACGACCGCTCCCATAACGGTGTGCTGCCGGAAGAACGCGAAGTGCCGTTGTTCGTAATGGGCTCGGCCTTCACCTTCGACCCAGGCGCCATCCCGAAGCAAACCGACCTGTGCGGCACCGTCTGCGAACTGCTCGGTGTGCCCCACGACAAACCCGTATGCCGGGAGCTGCTCAAGTGAACGCCATAACCCGTGGCAAATGGCTGGCGATCCTGTGCCTGGTGCCGTTTGCGCTGTTTTTTATCGTGTTTGAAATCGCCCCGCTGCTGTGGGTAATGATCAACAGCCTGCAGTCGGAGGAGTTCGGCTGGGGCCTGGCCAACTTCACCAAAATCTTCAGTTCGAAGTTCTACCTGCAAGCCATCCAGTACAGCCTGGAGATCAGCTTCTACTCCAGCGTGTTCGGGATCATCATCTCGGTGCTCGGCAGCTACTCATTGCGCCGTGTGGATGGGCCACTGCGTAACTTCGTGACAGCTTTCGCCAACATGACCAGCAACTTTGCCGGCGTGCCCCTGGCCTTCGCGTTCATCATTTTGCTGGGCTTTAACGGCAGCATCACCATCATGCTCAAGCAGGCGGGGATCATTCAGGACTTCAACCTGTACTCCAAGACTGGCCTGATCATTCTGTACACCTACTTCCAGATTCCGCTGGGTGTGCTGCTGCTCTACCCGGCCTTCGACGCCTTGCGCGAAGACTGGCGCGAATCGGCCTCGTTACTCGGCGCCAGCAGCTGGCAGTTCTGGCGGCACATCGGGCTGCCGGTGCTCACTCCGGCCCTGCTGGGCACTTTTGTGATCCTGCTGGCCAACGCCCTCGGCGCCTATGCCACGGTGTATGCATTGACCACCGGCAACTTCAACGTGCTGCCCATTCGTATCGCGGCAATGGTTTCCGGCGACATCTCCCTGGACCCGAACATGGCCAGCGCCCTGGCCGTAGTGCTGGTGGCGCTGATGACCGTGGTCACCGTCGTCCATCAACTGCTGCTCAAGAGGAGCTATCATGTCTCGCGCTGAAGCTGGCTCGACCTCCCTCTACCATCGGGCAGTGGTGTACCTGTTGTTTGCGATCCTGGTATTGCCGCTGGTGGGCACCTTTGTCTACTCCATTGCCAGCAGTTGGTCGGCCACCATCCTGCCCGCCGGTTTTACCGTGAAGTGGTACGTGCAGCTGTGGAGTGACCCGCGCTTTCTGGCCGCCTTCGGTCAGTCACTGCTGGTGTGCGTCGGTGCGCTGATCCTGTCGGTGGTGCTGATTCTGCCGCTGCTGTTCGTGGTGCATTACCACTTTCCCAAGCTCGACGCGCTGATGAACATCCTGATCCTGCTGCCCTTCGCGGTGCCGCCGGTGGTGTCATCGGTGGGCTTGTTGCAACTCTACGGCTCCGGGCCATTTGCGATGGTGGGCACACCGTGGATCCTGATCGGCTGCTACTTCACCGTGGCCTTGCCGTTCATGTACCGCGCGATCACCAACAACCTGCAAGCGATCAACCTGCGTGACCTGATGGACGCCTCGCAGCTGTTGGGCGCCAGCACCTGGCAGGCCGCAATTTTTGTCGTGCTGCCGAACCTGCGCAAAGGCCTGATGGTGGCGCTGTTGCTGTCGTTCTCGTTCCTGTTCGGTGAGTTCGTGTTCGCCAACATCCTCGTGGGCACTCGCTACGAGACCCTGCAGGTGTACCTGAACAACATGCGCAACACGAGCGGCCACTTCACCAGTGCCATCGTCATTTCCTATTTCTTCTTTGTGCTGGTGCTGACCTGGGCCGCCAATATCTTGAACAAGGACAAAAGCCAATGAGCTTCGTCAGCGTCCAACACCTGCAAAAAGGCTACGCCGGCACGCCGGTATTCAGTGACATCAACTGCGAAATCGCCAAGGGTGAATTCGTCACCCTGCTCGGCCCGTCGGGTTGCGGCAAGTCGACCCTGCTGCGCTGCATCGCCGGGCTGACCTCGGTGGACAGCGGCAAGATCCTGCTGGATGGCCAGGACATCGTGCCCTTGAGCCCGCAGAAACGGCACATCGGCATGGTGTTCCAGAGCTACGCCCTGTTCCCCAACATGACCGTGGAACAGAACGTCGCCTTCGGCCTGCGCATGCAAAAGGTCAACGCCGACGACAGCCACAAGCGCGTGCAGGAAGTGCTGCAACTGGTGGAGCTCAAAGAACTCGCCGGCCGCTACCCGCACCAGATGTCCGGCGGCCAGTGCCAGCGTGTGGCCCTCGCCCGCTCGCTGGTGACGCGTCCGCGCCTGCTGTTGCTGGATGAGCCGCTGTCGGCGCTGGATGCACGGATTCGCAAGCACCTGCGCGAGCAGATCCGCCAGATCCAGCGCGAACTGGGCCTGACCACGATTTTCGTGACCCATGACCAGGAAGAAGCGCTGACCATGTCAGACCGCATTTTCCTCATGAACCAGGGCAAAATCGTACAAAGCGGTGATGCCGAGACCCTTTACACTGCGCCCGTGGATGTATTTGCCGCCGGCTTTATCGGCAACTACAACCTGCTTGACGCCGACAAGGCCAGCCAGTTGCTGCAACGGCCTATCAGCGGGCGCATCGCGATTCGCCCGGAAGCCATCGAACTGAGTCGCAGCGGCGAACTCGACGCGCTGGTACGCAGCCACAGTTTGTTGGGCAACGTGATCCGCTATCGCATCGAAGCGCGTGGCGTGGAATTGGTGGTGGACGTGCTCAACCGCTCGGCCGACGATCTGCACCCGGATGGTCAGCGCCTGGCACTTTCCATCGACCCCAGTGCGTTGTGTGAAGTAGCCTGACGCAACGATTGATTTGAGAGAGCGTGACAGATGGCATTGGTAATTTTTGATCTGGACGACACCCTGATCCACGGCGACTGCGCCACCTTGTGGAGCGAACAGATGGGCCGCCTGGGCTGGGTTGACCCAGAGTCGTTCATGCGCCAGAACGACGAACTCATGGCCGCCTACAGCCGCGGCGAGCTGGCCATGGAAGACTTCATGGACTTCAGCCTGGAGCCGATGATCGGGCGCACGCCTGAAGAGATCGCGCATCTGGTCGAACCTTGGGTAGAAGACATCATCGAGCCGCTGATCTACAGCGACGCCACCAAGACCATCGCCCGCCACCGCGCGAAGGGTGACCGGATCCTGGTGATCTCTGCCTCGGGCACGCACCTGGTCACGCCGATTGCGGCACGTATCGGGATTGATGAAGTGCTGGGCATTGACCTGGACCTCAGCCATGGTGTGTACAGCGGCAAGACCGTGGGGGTACTGACTTACCGTGAAGGCAAGATCACCCGGTTGCTGGAATGGTTGAAGCAGGAAGGTGAAAGCCTGGAGGGCGCGTATTTCTACTCGGATTCGCGCAATGATTTGCCGCTGTTGCTGAAGGTGGATCATCCGCAGGTGGTGAACCCGGATCCGGTTTTGCGTGAGCATGCTGAAAAGGCTGGCTGGCCGATTCATCATTGGGTCTGACAGTTTGAATTGAAACCCAATCAACGGTGGGAGCTGGCTTGCCTGCGATAGCGGTGTATCAGATGAAACATTCTTCATTGATGCACCGCTATCGCAGGCAAGCCAGCTC
>NZ_VBVZ01000528.1 GCF_005863185.1 Pseudomonas edaphica | reverse complement strand
TTCGTAACGGATATAGCTTTCTTTTGCCGCCGGTATTAGCTTCGTTTCAGTGACTTGGACCGCAAAGCAGCCAGTACTTTTGTCGCCCCCGGCGTAACGCAGCATTTCACCTTCTTTATTCAGGATTTTGTCCTGAATGTATTGCTCCTTTACCTGAACTAGTCGAAAAAAAGGAACACCCTCGCAACCACTCTTACAGTCAGCTTGCTCATAGGTAACAATTTTCCCTGAGCACCCTGCCAGTACTGCTATCACCGATAAAACCATTACCCCTTACATACCCTCTCCCACACCTATATGGCTTATTGCCACAACAGGATCGTAGCGGGCGTGAGAGAAATCGCCATGTTTTCCCTTTCTCACTGCTGACCTGTCCAGGTATCCAGCGTGGATGGAATGCCAGTGGCGGGAATCGCCGCATGCATAGTAGCTTTATGCCGCCATGGCGCAAATGGATGCCATGGATCGCACTAATCTCAAGGAAAAAAAATGCGCATAGACAGCAAATTTTTGTTTGGCGTCTTGAACTTCATCAGAACCGACAAAAAATACGAAGGTGACAAACCTCTTCAGTACGGCACCCAGTACATAGTGGGTGGTGTTTTTGTTGACATTCACACTTCAGCGAAGAAAAAGGGCACCTTCACACTCGATATCAAAAATCACCCCGCCAACCCTGATTTCGCACGTCAACTTCAAGAATACATCGATGCTGCATGCGAGCCTGAGGACGATAGCGCCAACTGATCTTTCGACCCCAGTCCTTCGCCTGCAAGCCCAAGGACTGGGGTTGCGCTAATATCGGCGCGTTTACGACCTGGAGGTCAATGTGAGCAATGGACAAACGCGGTTCCCATATTTACTCATCACGCCGCACAAGGAAGTCGGGATGATATCAGTGACGGTTTCAGTTGACGGCTCTTACGTACCCACTGAGCAAGGGCTGTACTCGTTTTGGACTGAAAAGCCGTTTGAGGACGTGTATAAAGAGTTTTACAAGACCGGTAAAGAGTTTGCGCTGATACAGGTTGAAGATTGCAATTACGCGCACGCTGGCGGACAGCTTGCAGGCGTCATTGGGCATATCAACTAGGCGTTGATCGGCCGCCAGTCCAAAGAACCCTGCCATCGATCACTTCGATCTTGGATCCTTCGGGCATCCGATACGGGCCGTTGAGCAAATACTCAGCGCGCCCATCCTGCACGTCAACTTCTATAGGGTCTCGCTCAGGATTGGCAAGTCCTCTACGCCAGGCTATGGCAGGGTTAAACGGGTCTGGCTGATTCATTTCTAACTCCTGCGGCCGTGCCGCATCATGCTGGTCGTTTTGCGTTTTTGTGCCTGAGGATCAGGCGTGTTCGGTCATGCCAGGGGCCGCCGTAGACGATGATCTCGGACGGCCTGCCGTACAGGTGGTGCAGTAGGAACGGTCCGGGGCCGAAGGTGCCCGACTCTTCACCGGGGAGTGCCGGGTCGGTGCCCAGGAAGATGCCGGCATGATTCGGGTGAACCGTCCGGCCCACATGCATGACGATCAGATCCCCACGCTGCGGTTGGTCAACGCGAACAAACCCGGCCGTCTCGTAGTGCTGCTCGTAAAGGCTTGCGTTCTCCGAGCTCTCCCACCAGCCATCAGTGCGCTGGAATGCCTCAAACTCAAGCCCCCATTCACGTTGGTACCAGTCTGCGCAGACTTGCCAGCAATCCCATGCCCCATGCACGAACGGGCGCTTGAGCAGCGGCGTGCTGCCACAGGGTGTGATCGTGCGCATGTCGCCCTCGGGCCAGGAAAGAATGTGCCAGGGCAAGGCCGTGGCTTCGCACATGGCCAGGTCGTGCGGTGACGGCCTGCTGGTGGCGTCCGGGTGCGAGTGAACAATGCCGATCACCTCGCCCTGGTCTTCCGCCGCAGCGTAGTCCTCCGGATCAAGCCGAAACTCTTCGTTAGGCTCTGTGGCGATGTTCCGGCACGGAACGTATTTCTGCGCTCGGCCCACGGCCAGCAGCAGGCCGCAGCACTCGCGCGGATACTCAGATGCCGCGTGCGCCTGGATAGCCGCAATGATGTGCTTGCGCATGGTCAGCTCCGGGCAATGAGGGACACGGCGGGGAATCCACCGAAGGACAGTTCGTTGTTCTCGCCGAAGCGCAGCTTGCAGGACGACAGGCAACCCTTGCACTGGTCCAGGGCAGGGTCATCCGTAGGGCTGTCCTCGTCGTCGAACATGGCCGCGCCGGTGTAGCCGCAGTCCGGCCCCCGGTAACCATTGGTCATAGCCCAGTGGCAGAACGTCGTCATCTGGCGCCCGGGCAGCCCGTGGTTATCGATCTCGCCCGGAGAAGACAACTCCCAGACCACCGCCTCGCCGTCCTCGCTGGTTTTCTGGTCGATGTACCAGATTTCCAGCGCTTCCTGGGTCGGGTCAGCAGTTGGGTTCCCATCGGGGAAGTTGGCTGCGTCCAGATACTTGGCCAGTGTCTCGCGAACCGTCAGTTTAAATTTCAGCATATCCTCGAAGGCCAGGCACAGCGCCGTGACTCGTCCGTTTACATTGCCGGCGGCGAACGTTGGGCGGGTGGCCGTGCCGTCGCTGCTGGAGCCAATTCCTTCAATCTGTACCGGCCAGGCCGCATATTCGGCGCCCTGCCACCAAATTGACTTGGCTGGCAGATCTTCTTCCGAATGCTCGTAGGCAAGCAGTTCCTCGGGCGTGTGCGGAATTGCGTGCCCATGGAAGCGCAGGTAATCCGCGCCGTACTCGGTGCCGTCAATTTCGAACAGGCGAATCTCGCCGCCGGGCTCCAGTTTCTGGATGTCCGTGATCAGTGCCATGGGCGGTTATCTCAAGGGTGAAAGGTTTGCTGGAAGGTGGCGGTGATGGCGTAGACCTGGCCGCCACGGTGAACCGGCTTGTAACCGTTGCACTTGTAGAGGCCAAGCTCGCCGAGGGGCGGCGTCCAGAGAAAGCCTTTTGCCCCCTTATGCCTGTCGAGGAACTTCCTGATCTCCAGGATACGGGATGCCATACCGGTAAACGTAACCGGCCAGGATTCCGACTGATTATTCAGTCCGTCCTCGACCGACTGCTCATAGCCATCGCCGAACTTTTTGGAACGGACGCGCTGGGTGATTTCCCCCTCCGCGCCCTTCTCCGTTGCCCAGGTGAATCGCTCGATTGCCATCAGCGCCCCTTGATTGCTTTGTTGATGACGCCGCCCTGGCCCATGTCCTTGTTGCGCAGTTGCTGATACTTCTGCTCAACGAACGCAGCCAGTTCTTTGCCAAACAGGTCGTAGCCAGGCGCGTCGGCGGAGGATGATGCGTTGCCGTCTCCGTCGATATGCACTTCGACATTGATCTGCGTTGCGCCAGCCCCGCCGCCGCCCATCGCCATAACCCCCAGCTTGCCGCTGGATGTCCGGGTCAGCGGCATGATCGCCTCCGGCCCCGCCTCGCCAGCGATCCCTGTTTTGCCGTTGGCCATACCGAACGCCGTGGGCTTGCTGACAATGGTGTTGGTAAAGGCGCCACCGTCGGCGAACATCTGTACACCCCCCGACCAGGCGCCACCCAAGGCTTGCGGGAAGTACGAACCGGAATAGCCGCCAGCTGAGGCCCCAAGGTTTGAAGACGCGGCACCAGCAGACCCAGCCGCCAGTCCGTTGCCGCCGGCCGCGCTACCGCCTAGGTAACTCGCTGCCGAGCCCACCAGGCTGCTCAGCAATGCTGAACTCGCCTGGCGTGTTGCAATGCGGGCCATATCAGCGAGAACCGACTTCGTGAAGTCTGCGAACGAGAACTTACCTGTCGTGGCGAAGTTGACGACCGCGTCTTCCATGGAGCTGAAGGCGTTGCCGAACAGGCTTTTCGTCTGCCCGGCGACGTTTCGTGCCGAATCCAAGTAGTTGTCCCACGCCGCTGTTGCGCCCTTGGTCCAATCACCCTGCGCATTTTCCACATCCGCATAGTTTTGCCGAATCTGGTCAGTGGCAGCCTTGTTCGCGTCGGCGAGCGCCTGCGACTTACGCTTGAATTCTTCCTCCGACATATTGCGCGACGGATCGGACTTCTGGTTGGCCAGCTCCAGCGACTGCTGAGCAAACCGGTCTTGCTGGCTGTTCAGCTCGCCGCTGAGTGCGTTTTGGCGGTCACCCTGCCCCACGCCAAGAACCGCGCGCTGCCCGGCAAGCTCCAGGGCTCGCTGTTGCTGCTCCAGTGCCTGCACGTAGGTGCTGATCGCGCGCTCTTGCTTGGCCAGGCGCCCGGTCTCGTTGGTCGCCAGGACTTCAAGCTGACTGTCAGCATCCTTCTGCGCTTTGACCATCCCTGCG
>NZ_VBVZ01000527.1 GCF_005863185.1 Pseudomonas edaphica | reverse complement strand
GGTATGAGAGTGAGCAACATTGAGATAGGCGGCGTGGTTGATGGCCCTATCGCAGGCAAGCCAGCTCCCACCTTTGAATGTATTCACAAATCAAAAGGTGGGAGCTGGCTTGCCTGCGATGAGGCCCGTTCAGGCACTGCAACATTCAGGCATTCAACAACCGATACCCCACACCCGCCTCGGTCACGATAAACCGTGGCTGGGTCGGATCATCCGCCAACTTCTGACGCAGATGGCCCACCACAATGCGCAGGTAATGGCTGTCTTCAGTATGGGTCGGCCCCCAGATATCCTTGAGCAATTGCTGCTGGGTGATCACCCGCCCAGGATGCCGCGCCAGTTGCGCCAGCACCGCGTATTCCTTACGGGTCAGGGCCACCTCGACACCGTCCAGCAGCACCCGGCGATAGGCCAGGTCCACGGTCAACGGGCCGAAACTCAACGCCGCTTCCTGAGCCTCTCCCGCCGGTGCCTGGCGCAACAAGGCGCGCACACGGGCAAGAAATTCCTGGATGCCAAAGGGCTTGGTCACGTAGTCATTGGCGCCGCTGTCCAGGGCTTCGACTTTTTGCACTTCGCTGGCGCGCACCGACAGCACCAATACCGGCACCGTCGACCACTCACGAAACTCGCGCAACACTTGCTGGCCGTCCATGTCGGGCAGGCCAAGGTCGAGCACCAGCAAATCCGGTTTGCTCAATGCCGCTTGGGCCAGGCCCTCGTTGCCGGTGCCGGCCTCGATCACCTTGTAGCCCTGGGAGGCCAGGCTGATACGCAGGAATTTGCGGATCTGCGGTTCGTCATCAATGACTAAAATCGTCGCGGTCTGGCTCATGGTGTCCAATCAAAATCCGTGGAGAAAAGAGGGTAGCTCAAGGCTCGCGCTCCGGGCCAGGTTGCGTCGGTAACGGCAGGAACAAGCTGATGCAGGTGCCGCGCCCTTCTATACCATCCTCGACGCGGATATGCCCGCCGTGAGCGCCCACCATGCCCTGGCAGATCGCCAGGCCAAGGCCCGTGCCCTGCCCACCGCGATCACCACGGGCGGCGGTGTAGAACATATCGAAAATCTTCGCACGCTCGTCCTCGGGAATCCCCGGCCCCTCGTCGGCCACCGAAAAAAACAGTTGCTCATTGGCCACGCCGGCACTCACCTGCAAACGGCCGTGGGGCGGTGAGAAACGCGCGGCGTTTTCCAGCACATTGACCAAGGCCTGCTCGATCAACGCGGCGTGCACATACAGCAACGGCAACTGCGCCGGCACGTCGGTGTGTACCTGCAACGGCGCCAGTACCGCGCGCAAGCGGCCCAGGGCGCTGCCGACGATATCACCCGGCGAGACCCAATCGCGTGCCAGCTTCAGGGCGCCGTGACCCAGACGTGTCATGTCCAGCAGGTTCTGGATATAGCGGTCCAGGCGCTCGGCTTCATCGCGGGTGCCTTCCAGTAATTCGCGGCGGTCTTCCAGCGGGATGGCTTCACCGAGCGCCAGCAGGCTGTCGATGCTGCCGCGCATCGAGGTCAACGGCGTGCGCAAATCGTGGGACACCGAGGCCAGCAAGGCGCTGCGCAGTTGTTCGGTTTCGCCGTGCAGGCGCGCCGATTCCAGCTCCTGCGCCAGCTGTGCGCGCGCCAGAGCCTGGGCCAATGGCTGGCTCAATGCAGTGAGCAGGCGACGGCGTTGGCCGCTCAATTCCAGGCCGGGTTTGGGGCTGACGCCAAGCAAACCCAACGGCCCCTCCTCGCCAGACAGCGGCCACCACCACCAACGCCCAAACGGCAACGTGCCGGTGCCCATGCCAGCCGGTTGATCATGCTGCCAGGCCCAATCGGCGGCGGCGCGTTCGGCTTCGGTGAGGTTCAGCGCGGTGCCGGTTTCAACCTTCCAGCCGCCCTGGCCGTCGCGATTAAGCAGACACAGGTCCAGATCACTCCAGCCGTCCAGATGATGGGCCGCTGCACTGATCACCGCCTGGCGGTCGGTGGCCGCAGTGAGCTTGCGCGACAGGTCGAGCAGTTCGCTGGTTTCTTCCTGGGTGTCGCGCAAGGCCTGCAACTGCCGACGCTGACGCGCCGCGAGGTTGCCGGTCAGCGCCGCCATCAGCAAGAAAAACAACAGCGTCAGCACGTCTTCTTCACGCTGGATGGCGAAGGAGAATTTCGGCGGGATAAACAGAAAGTCGTAGCTCAGGAACGACAGCGCCGAACACACCAGCGACGGTCCCAGGCTGCTGCGCACACCGACCAGCAGTACCGCAGCGAGAAACACCAACGAGATATTCGGCAGCGGCAACACACTGGCCACCGCCCAGGCCAGCGCCGCCGCGACGATGGTTGCAACCACCGCCAGGCCATAGTCGAACCACACCAGCCCGCGCACATCCGGCAGGCGTGGCGGCGCGGGCATGTCGTCGCTGTCGAGCACGTTGATCTCCAAACCCCGCGCATTGCGCAGCAAGCGTGCCGCCAAACCCCCTCCGAACAGCCTGCGCCGCCAGCGCATCCGCGACTGCCCCACGAGTAGCAGGCTGGCGCGGCGTTCGGCGGCATGCTGGATCAGCGTCTTGGCCACTTCGCCAGCGCGCAGCAACACCACTTCGCCGCCCAGCCGTTCGGCCAATTGCTGGGCGTTCTGCAGGCGCAGGCGCGATTGCTCGTCGTGCGCACGGCCGTTATCGATATGCACCATGCTCCACGGCAAATGCCGGCGCTGGGCCACGCGGCTGGCGTGACGCACCAGGCGTTCGGCCTGCGCATCACCGTCCACGCCCACCAGCAAACGCCCGCGCACCGCCGGGGCGGCCTGACCGAGCTGGCGGTAGCCTTGGGCCAAATCGTCATCGACATGCGCAGCAGCGGTTTGCATGGCCAGCTCGCGCAGGGCCATCAGGTTGGTCTGGGTGAAGAATGCGTCGATGGCGGCGCGGGCCTGTTCCGGCACATACACCTTGCCGTCGCGCAGGCGCTCGAGCAGCTCGCGGGACGGCAGGTCGATCAGCAGCAGTTCGTCGGCCTCTTGCAGCACCCAGTCGGGCAAGGTTTCACGCACTTGCACGCCGGTGATGCCACGCACTTGATCGTTCAAGCTTTCCAGGTGCTGGACGTTGACCGTGGTGAACACGTTGATGCCGGCGGCGAGCAGTTCCTGGATGTCTTGCCAGCGTTTTTCATGGCGGCTGCCGGGGGCGTTGCTGTGGGCCAGCTCATCCACCAGCACCAGCTTGGGCTTGGCGGCGAGCAGGCCGTCGAGGTCCATTTCTTCGAGCATCACGCCACGGTATTCGCTGCGCAGCAAGGGTTGCTGCGGCAGGCCGCTGAGCAAGGCTTCGGTCTCGGCGCGGCCGTGGGTTTCCACCACGCCTGCGATCAGGCGCACACCCTGGCGCAGTTGGGTGTGGGCGGCCTGGAGCATGGCGTAGGTCTTGCCCACACCGGGCGCCGCACCGAGGAAGACTTTGAGCCGGCCACGGCCGTCCCGTGGCAGATCGGCTAACAGGGCATCGGCGCGGCCGGAGTCGCTCATGCTTTGGAGTTCCTTCAGGTGTTCAGGTCACTGAAGATCCAATGTGGGAACGGGCTTGCTCGCGAAAGCGGTCTGTCAGTAACAGATTAATTGACTGATGCACCGCATTCGCGAGCAAGCCCGCTCCCACAAGGGGATCAGAGTTTTTCCAGCGCCATGTTCAGCGCCAGCACATTCACCACCGGCGGCCCCACCAGCGGGCTTTCGATGTGCTCATCGAGCAAGCGCTGCAGTGTAGACACGGGCACATTTCGCGCCGCCGCCACTCGCGCCAGTTGATAGGCAATCGCCGCCGGAGGCAAGTGTGGATCAAGGCCGCTGCCGGAGGTAGTCAGGGAGGCCAAAGGCACCGGCCCCTGGCCTGGCACCAACTGTTTATTCGCGTCATCAAAAATACGCGTGGCCAATGCCGGGTTGCTTGGGGCCAGGTTGCTGGCGCTGCTGGAGACCGTCGCAAACGCGCCAGCCGATGGGCGTGGGTGGAACCAGCTGTCACCGGTAAAATCCTGGGCGATCAGGCTGGAGCCGCGCACTTTGCCCTCGGCGTCACGCACCAGGCTGCCGTTGGCCTGGTCGGGGAACGCAACTTGGGCGACACCGGTGACCACCAGCGGGTAGGCAACGCCGGTGATCAGGGTCATGAGGACCAGCAGGCTCAGGGCCGGGCGGATCATGTTAGTCATCTTTAAATCATCAATAAATCGAGTAACCACTGTGGCGAGGGAGCTTGCTCCCTCTCCACAAAAAGTGCGATCCAGTTACACCAGGTGCAGCGCGGTCAGGAGCATGTCGATCGCCTTGATGCCCACGAACG
>NZ_VBVZ01000526.1 GCF_005863185.1 Pseudomonas edaphica | reverse complement strand
TAAGACCTATATTCGCCAGGGCGATCGAGTCTACGAGCAGGTTTTTGATGAGTCGATCAAAAGCTGGAGGATTAAGCATCCGACCCATGCCGAGCTTTACCAGCCGATTCTTCAAAGCAACGGTCGGGGAGCCTGGCGTCACACCCTTGAGCGGCCTGCCGAGTGGGATCGCCTGACCTTGCTGCGGCGCTTGGGGCCAGAAACCGACGCTTTTTCCGACACGCAGTTGCTCAAGGTGGCGGATGTCAGCGGGGTCAGCGACAGCGCCCTGCGCAAGATGCACATGGACCTCGCGGCACCGCCGCCTGAACTGCTGGATGCCATGCGCTTGTTCAAGGCCGACGCGGAAAGCGGGCAGGTGATAGAGCAGCTGCGAGGCAGCCAGCCAATTGACGAGCGTTATCTGTTTGCATTGCCGCTGGTCGCTGAAATGCCTCGTTGGCCAAAAACGCGCGTGCTCGAGGTGTTCAAGGGTGTTGAGTTCTCTGGGGAGTCCGTGAAGTACGGTGTTGGGCGTGTGCCTCGTCGTGGCGTCGCGAAGGCGCCGATCCAGATTTCCCGCGCTGACGTCCTGGGTGGGCGATTGCCTGCGGTCATACTGGCGGCATTGGATGAGACGGAAGTCACCAGCCTGTTGGGCGCTGAGGGGGCGCGGGTCCGCGATGTGAGGCCGCAAGAGTTTCGCCAGCAAATCGCCGACTATGCCCAAACCCGCAAACCGGCGATTTTCGACAGTCTTTACGCAGGCACCGAACCCGTCGATAGTCAGGTCAAGCTCTTGCAACGAACCTGCCCCGGGCTCAGCGAAGCCGCTGCCCGAGAGACACTGGCCCACGCGTCCTTGGATGATCTCAAACGCCTGGAAGCGACGCGCCGGGTGCCTTTGACCCTGCTGGAGGAGGCGAGCTGGTACGCCATCCAAGGTCGGCAAACCCGGGCTTACGCGGGTTTACGCAGCGAAACCATGGCCTTGGCGGACAGTCGCCGACTGGCGTTATATACCTTGGAAAGGTTACCGGGTTGGCCCGACACCCTGCGCCTGGAGGTGCGTGAAGGCAGTAACAGCGGCACGCTGCTGGACAGCATCGGCAGCCCCACGGCACCGGACAAGAAATACCTGGTGAAAAAAGGCCCGCGCTTTCAAGCGTTCGATGAGCGGGGAGAGGCACTCAACAGCCTGCCCACCGAGGGTGATAATTTTTACCCCTCGCTGATGCATACCATGCCCGATGGCGCACGCCAAGCGCTGGGTGTACCGCATGTCGGTCAAAGTGCACAACTGCAAGCCAAACTCGTCGCGCTTGCTGACCGTGAACGCAGCCAGGCACCGCAATGGCTGGCGCCGCAACGTCGTTGGTTCAAGCCGCCGGTACGGATCAACGACACGTTGGTGGGGTATTACGCCAGTGGGCGAGCGGAGGGCCAGACTTTGAGTCTTGAGTCTCGCGCGCAAGCGCTCTTCGGCCTGAGTGACACTCAAGCCGGTGAGTACATTGTGCAGTTGCAGGCGCAGGGCAAGGACAACAAAGCTATCTTCAACCATCTGCAAAACCGTGAACGCCAATACACGGAGCTGGCGTCCAAACTCGACGAGTGGGTCATGCCCTCGCGCGGTGCTGTTTCCGATGATCGCAACTACCAATATAGATCCCACATGGCGCAACAGCTCAAGGATGCCTGGCGCAAGGAAGCGGTGGTGGGGAAGGTCAACAACGCTGATCGCTTGTACCTCAACGTCGACGGGCATCTACCGCCTTTGACGGTTGATTTCTCCCATATTCGTGAGTTGACGGTGGTCGGAGGGCCGATGAACGAAGCTCAAGTGGAGAGCTTTCTGGCGCGGTTTCCCAATGTACAAACCCTGTCTATTGGCGATACCAACCTGTTATGGGGGGTGGGCGAGAGTGGGAGCGGTTCGACACTGATGACGGTGCCCTCGACGGTGACCGGTATGGCCAGCCTCAAAAGCCTGAGGTTCGGCACGTCGGTGAAGCAACTGGCGCCTGAGTTTTTCTCAAGGCTCAACACCTTGACTTCACTGGAGGCGTTGCATATCGATTACCGCGGATACTCCGTCACCGCGCTCAACAGCTTGGACCTGTCGGCGTTGGTGCAGTTGAAACGCTTGCAAGTCGATGCCCCTGCTGGCTTGTCGAAGTGGCCGGCCGGTGTCGAGGACCTTCCCCATTTGGAACGTCTCGATTTGAGCCGCACCGCGATCAGTGAGGTGCCCGCCACGCTGTACAGCGGGCATGAACAACTGTGGGCAGGGCTGTCGATGGACTGGTCAATGTTCTCGCGCGAAGCATTCAAGCCTGCCTACGAGTACGTCAGAACCTACAAGGGCGACAGGGGGCACTTGGTTGACTTGCACCAGATGGTCAGCGACTACACCAAGGGCGAGCTGCGGGAACTGGCCACTAACTCAAGTTTGGCTAGCCCACTGCATCAAAAAATAATGGCAACCGCGCTGACGCCTGAAGCGCGGTTTGCTGCTATTGAGGCGCTCAGCGACCAATACGCTGGCATTTTTGCGCAGTTTTACTACCCACCGACCAATCCCGCGCAGCGCTTCAGGTTACGTTCGGCTGGATGGCAGACGGGGCCAGGCGCCCACGTGATCAGTGCGCTTGAAGCCAATTGGTGGGACGCCGTAGGCGAGCGGTATGGAATAATCAGCGATTCTTCGGTGTTTGAGTTGCCAGCGCCTGGGTTTGCAGTGACCACCCCTCTGTTGCAGGTGAGTGCGGTTGAACTGCCCCCGTTACCCACCGCAAGCTTTGCCCATGTACGCACGCTGCGCCTGCGTTGGCCGAGCACATCCATCGAGCAGACACGCAGCTTTATTCGTGCATTCAGCAATACGCAAACCCTTGAGCTGAACGGCCTTGGCTTGACTGAAATACCCATAGGTACAGGCGATCTTCCGGCCTTGACCCGGCTTGATCTTTCCAACAACCGCCTTGCCATGCCGGCCTTGCAGGCGCAACTCAATGATCTCAAAAGCCTTGAATTCCTGGATCTGAGTCATAACAGCCAACCGCTTACCGGCGTGGATGTCAGCGAACTGACGCAGCTCAAGGCGTTGAACTTGCGCAGGACAACACTGCAGGCTTGGCCGACCGGAGCCGAGCGCTTGCCGCAATTGACCTGGCTGGACCTGCGCGACAATCAACTGGTGAGCCTGCCGTCCGAGGTGCTGGCGACTGACGCGCTCTTGATGAAAACCAACTTGACGGGAAACGCCTTCAGTACGGCGGGTGAGTCCGAGCTGGAATCAGCGCGCCGGCGGGTCGAAGGCGCCAGGGCATTGCCACAGGGTGCGTTGGCGCGGTTTGAACAACAAAGTGTGCCGGCCGTCTTTCCTCCTGCGGAAACGGGCCTGACGATGTTGAATTATTTGTTGCCATTGCCCCGCAAAATCACACTGATCGAAGGGCGCGCGGGGTTTGTCGGGCGCTTGCAGGAACTGACCCCGCAGGTGACCGAGGAAAAGGCTTTGCAATGGTTCGAGCAGTTACGTACTGCCGGTGGGATGAATGACCTGCAAATAGATGCGCTGTTGACCACATGGCACCAGGAGTACGAGAACCTGGTGCGCGAGCTTAACGGCTGGCTGTATACCCGCGAGTTACCCGGCCCGGACATCAGCCGGGCCGCTGAAGAGCGTCAGCTGGTCGCTCTCAAGATCGCTGAGTGCTGGCAAACCGGTGTGTCGGCCGAAGCCGGTTATGAACTGAGCCTGCATGGCTTGCAAACCGATAATCTGCCCGCATTGACGGTGCAGTTCAGTCATGTCCATACGCTGAATTTAACCGGTGTGCGGTTTTCGGTGGCGGGTGTCGAGGGTTTCCTCAATAGCTTTCCCGCAGTACGCAAGCTGGTCATGAGTGGTAATGAACTGTCGGCCATTCCCGAGGCAGTGCAGCACATGGCCCAGCTTGAGCAACTGGAGCTGGGAAATAATGCCCTCACTGATCCCGAGCCCGTGTATCGCCTTTTGGGTGGCGAACGCCTGCGCCGCTTGGATCTACACAGAAACACTCTGAGTGAGTTCGATGCCCAATCTTTCACTCGGATCGAGACCCTGGATCTCAGTTACAACCGCCTCACCGAATGGCCCGACGGTACGTTGCAAGCGCCGAACCTGCGGACATTGAACCTCTGCGGCAATGACCTCAGGGATTTGCCCCATGGCTTGCTCGACGGCAGTCACCATACGTTGGTGATGGGTACGGACCTTTCCGAAAACGAATCGCTTTCATACGACAGTTTTGAGGAGATGAAACTCTACGGCAATGGGCCGGTGATGGGGTGGAGTCGGGCCGAAATTGACCAGCGAATTGAGGCGTTTGAGGAGGGTTCG
>NZ_VBVZ01000525.1 GCF_005863185.1 Pseudomonas edaphica | reverse complement strand
CGATTGCGGTGGGTCAGTGGTGAACAGGCCAGCTGACACGCCCCCATCGCGGGCAAGCCCGCTCCCACATGGCTGTGCCTGTTATCGACCGTATGGCCGATAAAGGCATCATCCACAAGAACAAAGCCGCTCGTCATAAGAGCCGCCTGAATGGCCACATCAAGGCTCTGAACGTCGCTGCAGCAGCCTAAGTGGTAACAACTGCCACGTAACTCAGGTTGCGTAACAGTTAAGAAATGCCCCGAACCGAAAGGTCCGGGGCATTTTTGTTTGTGCGCGATAAGATCAAAAATGTGGGAGCGGGCTTGCCCGCGATTGCGGTGGGTCAGTGATGTATAAGGCGGCTGACACGCCCTCATCGCGGGCAAGCCCGCTCCCACACTTGAACTGCAGTGTATTTTCGGGCGCAAAAAAAACGCCCCGAACCAGTCGGGGCGTTTTTGCTACCTATTGATCAAACCACAATCAATGGTGATGACCGCCTTCACCGTGGACGTGGCCGTGGGCCACTTCTTCCTGGGAGGCGTCGCGGATAGCAACGATCTTCACTTGGAAGTTCAGGCGCTGACCAGCCAGAGGGTGGTTGCCGTCGACAGTCACGTCGTCGCCGTCCAGATCGCGGATGGTGACGATCTGCATCTGGCCGTCCGGAGCGGATGCGTGGAACTGCATGCCCACTTCCAGCTCATCAACGCCTTCGAACATGCTGCGGCTCAGGGTGCTGACCAGTTCGGCGGAGTATTCGCCGTAAGCATCTTCAGGTTCTACGGCGACAGTCAGTTCGTCACCGACGTTCTTGCCTTCCAGAGCCTTCTCCAGGCCCGGGATGATGTTACCTGCACCTTGCAGGTAGACCAGCGGCGCGCCGCCGGCGGAGCTGTCGATGACCTCACCAGCGTCGTTGGTCAGGGTATAGTCGATGGAGACAGCCTTGTTAGCGGCGATCGTCATGGGGCGAGACCTTTTGCATAAGAATGAAGAACGGACAAGTCTAAACAAGGATTTGCCCGAAAGCGAACAGAACCCGGACAGACGGAACCGATCAACGGCATCCTTCATCATCGGTTTCCATCAGGATGAGGACAACCATTGGGTGGCCGAGCTGTCTTGCGGCCACACCCAGCACCTGCGCCACCAGCCGCCATGGCAGTCGCGCGCCTGGGTACTCGATACCGCGCAACGTCTTGAAAAAATAGGCCAACCCTTTACGTGCGGCTGGTGTGCGCAAGCGCCTGAATAACGATAACCTTGGTGCCTGATTCCCGGTAGGCGCTCAGCCATAGAGCGCCACCGAAGCCATGCACCTCCAGAGAATTCGCATGCAGACTTTTTTTATCGCGCCCACCGATTTTGGTGTGGGTCTGACCTCCATCAGCCTTGGGCTGGTGCGCACCCTTGAGCGGGCCGGGCTGAAAGTCGGCTTCTTCAAACCGATTGCCCAGCCACATCCGGGTGACACCGGCCCCGAGCGCTCCACCGAACTGGTGGCGCGCACCCACGGCCTTAAGCCACCACAACCCTTGGGCCTGGCCCATGTGGAACGCATGCTCGGCGACGGCCAGCTCGACGAGCTGCTCGAAGAAATCATCACCCTGTACCAGCAAGCCGCCGTGGGCAAAGACGTGCTGATCGTCGAAGGCATGGTGCCGACCCGCAGCGCCAGCTATGCGGCGCGGGTCAACCTGCACCTGGCCAAGAGCCTCGACGCAGAAGTGATCCTGGTGTCGGCACCGGAAAACGAAGTGCTCACCGAGCTATCGGGCCGCGTGGAATTGCAGGCCCAACTGTTCGGCGGCCCCAAAGACCCGAAAGTGCTGGGCGTGATCCTCAACAAGGTGCGCACCGACGAAAGCATGGAAGCCTTCTCGGCGCGCCTCAAGGAGCACTCGCCCCTGTTGCGTAGCGGCGATTTCCGCCTGCTCGGGTGCATCCCTTACCAGCCCGAACTCAACGCCCCGCGCACCCGCGACGTGGCCGACCTGATGGGCGCAC
The DNA here is from genome assembly GCF_005863185.1 of Pseudomonas edaphica. Classification (GTDB taxonomy): domain Bacteria; phylum Pseudomonadota; class Gammaproteobacteria; order Pseudomonadales; family Pseudomonadaceae; genus Aquipseudomonas; species Aquipseudomonas edaphica. The sequence goes on along the minus strand of NZ_VBVZ01000525.1, from coordinate 2,382 downwards.
AGATCCTCAACGCCGGCGACTACGAAACCCGGCGCATGACCAAGATCATCATTTGCGCGCGCACCATGCGTAACACCGTGGAGCTGCTAAAGCCGGGCGTGCTGGTGGTAACGCCGGGCGACCGTGACGACATCATCCTGGCCGTCAGCCTCGCCGCGATCAACGGCGTCCCCTTGGCCGGCCTGTTGCTGACCAGCGACACCCTGCCCGACCCGCGCATCATGGACCTGTGCCGTGGCGCCTTCCAGGCCGGGCTGCCAGTCCTTTCCGTGAGCACCGGTTCCTACGACACGGCCAACCAGCTCAACAGCCTGAACAAAGAAATCCCGATTGATGACCGCGAGCGCGCGGAGATCATCACCGATTTCGTCGCCAGCCACCTCGATGCACGCTGGCTGCACCAACGCTGCGGCACGCCACGGGAAATGCGCCTGTCGCCCGCGGTGTTCCGCTATCAGTTGATCCAGCGCGCCCAGGCCGCCAACAAACGCATCGTGTTGCCCGAGGGCAGCGAGCCGTTGACCGTGCAGGCCGCCGCCATCTGCCAGGCCCGCGGCATTGCACGCTGCGTGCTGCTGGCCAAACCTGCCGACGTGGAAGCCGTCGCCCGCGCCCACGGCATCGAATTGCCCGAAGGCCTGGAGATTCTCGACCCGGACCTGATTCGCCAGCGCTATGTCGAGCCAATGGTCGCACTGCGCAAGAGCAAGAGCCTCAACGCGCCGATGGCCGAGCAACAATTGGAAGATACGGTGGTGATCGCCACCATGATGCTCGCGCTGGATGAAGTGGACGGCCTGGTTTCCGGGGTTATTCACTCCACCGCCAACACCATCCGCCCTGCCCTGCAGCTGATTAAAACGGCGCCGGGCTGCACCTTGGTGTCGTCGGTGTTCTTTATGCTGTTCCCCGAGCAGGTGCTGGTGTACGGCGACTGCGTGATGAACCCGCACCCAAGCGCCGTGGAACTGGCGGAAATCGCCCTGCAAAGTGCCGACTCCGCCGCTGCCTTCGGCATTACGCCACGGGTGGCGATGATCAGCTATTCCAGCGGTGATTCGGCCAGCGGCGAAGAAGTGGAGAAAGTCCGCGAAGCCACCTTGCTCGCCCACGAACAGCAAAGCTCGCTGCTGATCGACGGCCCATTGCAATACGATGCCGCGGCCAATGAAACCGTGGCAAGGCAGTTGGCGCCCAACAGCCAGGTCGCCGGTAAAGCCACGGTGTTTGTGTTCCCGGACCTGAACACCGGCAACACCACGCACAAGGCCGTGCAGCGCAGCGCCGACTGCGTAAGCCTGGGCCCCATGCTGCAAGGCTTGCGCAAACCGGTGAACGACCTGCCGCGCGGTGCGCAAGTGGACGACATCGTGTACACCATCGCCCTGACGGCGATTCAAGCCGCCAACCGACCTATGGATATCTAAATGCTGGATTTTCTACCTGCCGCCGTACGCGGGGTAATCGCGTCCTTGTTGTTGGCGCTGAACACGATCCTGCTGTGTTCGTTCCTGTTTGTTGTCGCGCTGTTCAAGGCGCTGCCATTTGCCAAACGTTTCAGCGAATGGCTGATGAACCACACCCACGAAGCCTGGGTGACCAACAACAAGGGCTGGATGAACCTGGTGCGACGCACACGCTGGCACCTGACTGGCCTTGAAGGCCTGGACTACCAGCACTCATATCTGGTGACCAGTAACCACCAGAGCTGGGTCGACATCATGGTGCTGCAATACGTGCTCAATCGCCGGATTCGGCCGCTGAAGTTCTTCCTCAAGCAGGAACTGATCTGGGTGCCGGTGATTGGCCTGGCATGGTGGGCGCTGGGCTTCCCGTTTATGAAGCGCTACACCAAAGCTTATCTGGAGAAGCACCCGGAGAAGAAAGGCAAAGACCTGGAAACCACGCGCAAGACCTGCGCGAAGTTTCGCGACAACCCGGTGGGTATTTTCAACTTTGCCGAAGGCACGCGGTTTACGCCGGGCAAGCACGCACAGCAGAAATCGCCGTTCCGTTACCTGCTCAAGCCCAAGGCCGGTGGCATTGCGTTTGTGCTGGATGCCATGGGCGAGCAGCTCAAGTCATTGGTGAACGTGACCATCCACTACCCGGCCGGGCGTCCAGGGTATTGGGATTTGTTGTGCGGGAATGTGAAAGACGTGGTGGTGCACTTTGAGGAAGTGCAGATTCCAGCCGTGTTTATCGGCAAGAATTATGAGCAGGATGGGGAATATCGGTTGGCGTTCCAGGGGTGGATCAACCGGTTGTGGGAAGACAAGGATGCGCTGCTGGATAAGCTTCACACAGAATACCCAGGCCGCCACTGACCGACCTGTGAATGCAATCTAACGTGGGAGCTGGCTTGCCTGCGATAGCGGTGGG
>NZ_VBVZ01000524.1 GCF_005863185.1 Pseudomonas edaphica | reverse complement strand
GTCCTGCGTTGGGCTGCGGAGCGGCCCCAGTAAGGGCACCGCAATTTTCCTGAAAGTACTCAGTGTTTGGGTTTGGGGCCGCTTCGCAGCCCAACGCAGGACAAGCCTGCTCGCCACAGGAGAATGTGGCGGCCTTCAAAAGGCTGCGATAGCGGTGCATCAGGCAATGAACAGTTGGCTGGTAGATAGCCATCGCAGGCAAGCCAGCTCCCACAATTTGACTGTATTGCAATTCAATAGTCTTTGCGCTTACGGAACGCCCAGCGCCCGGCAATCAGGGTAAACGTCGCCACCAGCGCCACCAGGATCCAGAACCCTTCCGGGTCGGTGGAAAGCGGCACGCCGCCCACGTTCATGCCAAAAAAACCGGCGATGATATTGATCGGCAGCGCCAGCACCGTCACCACGGTGAGGGTAAACAGCGTGCGGTTGCTTTGTTCGTTGAGGTTGGCGGCGATTTCTTCCTGCAACAGCTTGATGCGTTCGCCCAGGGCCGTGAGGTCGTTGATGATCAGCGCAAACTCCTCGGTGGATTTGCGCAACTCCTTCACGTCTTCCTTTTGCAGCCACTGCGGCGGGCGGTTGAGCAGGCGCAGGAGCGAGCCCGGCTCCAGTGCCAGCAGACGTTGCAGGCGCACCAGCACCCGGCGTGCGGCACCCAGTTCGGCGCGGTTGGTGGACAGGCGCGAGGACAGTAACTGGTCTTCGATATGGTCGACGCTGATACTGGTTTTACGCACGATCTGCGTGAGCACCTCACCCTGGTCGCGCAACAGATGCACCAGCAGTTCCAGGGGCGAACGAAAGCGTTCACCGGCCTTCACCGACGAGCGCAATTTATCCACCGAGTGCAGCGGTTGCAGGCGTGCACTCACCAGCAAACGGCTGCGGGCGCAGACCCACAGCGTGGAGATATCCGACGAAACCATGCTGCTGAAGTTGAACACCACGTCGTTGACCACTGCGAGCAAGGCCGAGTCGACGTGTTCGATACGCGTGGAGCGCGAGCCTTCGTGCAGGGCTTCGAAAAACTCGTCGGGCAATGACAGGTTGGCCTGCATCCAGCGCTCGCAGGCGGCGTGGGCCAGGTTCAGGTGCAGCCACAGGAATTCTTCCGGGTCTTGCGGCGCTTTTAGCGCGGCCAGCGCGGTCGCTGAATCAATTTGCTCGCCCTTTTCACCGGGCCGAAAACGAAAACCGTAAAGCAAGCCAAACAGATCGGGATCCTGGTGGCTGTGGTCGATGCTGTGGTTCATGGAGGCTCGCAGAGAAAGCGCCTGTAGGACGTTTCACAGGTTCGCGTGGGCGAATCATTGCAAGGCGGGATGACGATTTTGTGACAGTTTGAAAACTCGCTCAGCGGGTTTCCAGGCGCAGGCCTGCGCTTTGTCGGTGTAATTTGATCAACCCTCCGTGATGGCTGGCGAGCAGGCATAAAAAAACCGCGCCACTTTAAACGTGGCGCGGTTTTTTTAAACGATGACTCAGGTGTCCAGTTTGTCTTCCAGCACGGCGCCGGTCTTGGCGTCGAGCTTCACTTCAAACCGTTTGCCGGCGGTGTCGGTCAAGTCAACTTCGTATACCAATACACCGTTTTTGTGGTCCAGCTCGGTGTCAGTGATGCTGGCACCGGCGTGTTTGGCCACGGCGGCGGCGTTGAGTTTTTCGAACGGCATCACGGCGCCGGACTTGAGCAAACCTTCAATGTGGTCCGGGCGAACATCCGCCTGGGCCAACCCGGCAGTCAGGGTCAAGGCGGTGGCGGCGAACAGGGCGGTCAGGGTTTTCATGGTGTGTGTCCTTTTTCGGTGAGCTGTTTAAGTGGCCTCAGGTTATCCAGCGCAACTTAATTCATCCTTAATTAATTCAAACGGTTGCGCCGTTTGTTCAATTCGCTGCGTGTGGAGGGTTTCATGCTGGGGGCTCACTGGAAGGGAGACTCGGATGAAACGTTTAGTGGCTTGGCTGTACGCGCCTGTATTCCTGGTGGGTTTTTTAGCTTGGGGGCTTTGGAAGCCCGGTTGGCTGGTCGTGGTGTTTGCGACAGCCGTCGCCGTGTCATTTGTGATGGAGCAATGGCTGCCCTATGAGCCGCAATGGAATCGCAGCCTCGGGGACCGGCGCCGCGATACGCTCCACGCGTTGGTCAACGAGAGCCTGAATGCCCTGGGCCTGTTGATTCTACCGGGGCTCACGGCCCTGCTGGCGTTCGAAGGCATTTGGCCGCGTGGCTGGCCGGTGTGGGCACAACTGCTGTTGTCGATTGTGTTGGCCGATGCCGGAATTACCCTGATGCACTACGCCAGCCACCGTATTGCGCCGCTCTGGCGCCTGCATGCGGTACACCACAGCGTGCAGCGGCTGTATGGGTTCAATGGGCTGATGAAACACCCTTTGCATCAGATGCTGGAGGCGACGGCGGGCCTGTTGCCGCTGGTGCTGCTGGGGATTCCTGTGGAGGTTGCGCAGTTGCTGGCCCTGGCAATTGCGATCCAGCTGTTGTTGCAACATTCCAACGTCGACATGCGTTTAGGGCCATTGCGTTGGGTATTTGCCTGGGCGCCGGTGCATCGTTTTCATCACATGAAGTACGGGCGCGCCGGGGATGTGAATTTCGGTTTGTTCTTCAACCTGTGGGACTGGCTGTTGGGCACGGCGTTTTATCGCGAGCACTATCAGATGGGCCCTGGCGACCTGGGCATTGGCAGCCGGCCGAATTTCCCGGTGGCGTATGCGGCGCAGATACGTGACCCGTTCATGCCGGCGCGCTTGAGCAAAGAACCGCCTTTGCCGGACGCGCTACGTTAGCAGCCGCACGTCCAACTGACGCAATGACGCGCCGGCCGTCACGCCAAACAACTGCTTCATGGTGCGCGAAAAATGTGCCGAGTCGGCAAACCCCGCAGCGTGGGCGGCCTCGGTCAACGTGTTGCCGCCAAGGGCCACTTGCAGCGCCACACGCAAGCGCCGCCATACCACCAGGCGGCGCACGGGCACGCCCAGTTGATGGGTGAACAGGCGTTCCAATTGGCTTAATGACAGGTGTGCGGCGTGGGCCAGTGCCTGGGCTGAAACCTTGCCGGCAAGCTGCTGATCCAGGGCCGACAGTGCCCGTTCCAGGCGCGGGTCGACGCGGGCGCGCCGGGGTAACTGGCTCAGTTGCAATTGCAGTGTCTCAAGGCATGGCTGCGCATCGAGCAACAGATGCTCCAGGGTCTGGTTCGCAAAGGTGGCAGGTTCGGCATACAGCACCAGTACGTCACCGTCGCTGGCGAGAAGGGCGTGGGGGTGTTGCGAGGGGATAAACAGGCGATGGGCCGTGGTGACACGGCCATCGAGGCTGACCGTGACCGGTTTGCCGGGGCAGAGCATCAACTGATGGACGTAGTGCGCATGGGGCGCGGTACGCCCCAGCTCGCCGAAGATCAGGCCGTAGTCATGCCCCAACCACAGGCGACCTGACCATTCGGGTTTCACTCAGTAGCCGTTGTCCTTGAGCAGGTCCTGCACGCTCGACGAAGGCCAGCGCTTGTAGAACTTCAGCAGTTCGGCGGCGCGGTTGGTGAAGATGCCGTCCACGCCGGCTTTCATGACTTTTTCGAAGTCCACGGGCTCATCGACGGTGTAGACGTGCACCAGCAGGCCTTTGTCGTGGGTCAGCTTGTTCATCTCAGGCTTCACCAGGTCGGTGTAGCTCTGGTCACCGTGGTTGGTCAGCTCGGCCGAAGGGCCGGTGCCGATGGCGCCGAGGCTCTTGGCTTCGTCCACCCACTTTTCGAACTCGGCGGCGTCTTTTGGCTCTTGCTTGGCGTAGTAGGCGGCCTTGGTGGTTTCGCCGGACTCAGCGAAGGTTTGTGCCGATTTAGGCTCGATGCTGCCTGGGCCAACCCACAACAGCAGGATTTTCGGGGTGTTGGGCATTTCTTTCTGCAGCTCTTTCAAGCTGTCTTTTTCAAACGTCTGCAGCACCACGCGGCCTTTGCCCTGGCCCACGCCGGTGTTGCTCTTGCCCAGCTTGGAACCGGCGGAGCTCAACCAGCCTTTATCCAGCAGCTTGTTTTTCAGGTCGGCTTCGATGCCCGGGAACTGCTTGGGCTCCTTGGTCTCGATGTACAGGCCTGGTTTGTGCTGCGGGTTGCCTTCGGCGATCTTGATGATCTCGTCCAGGCTCTGGATTTTCAGGCCAACAAACGCCGGGCGGGCACGGTCCGGGTAAGCGGCGTTGAACCAGCTGCCGGCGTCCAGGGTGCGCAGTTCGGCCCAGGTGAACTCGTTGGCCGGAGCGTCTTTGCGCTCGGGGAACTTGGTGGCCACGTCGGTGGTGCGTTGCAGGTTGTTGTCGTGCAGGGCGAACAGTACGCCGTCTTTACTGCGC
>NZ_VBVZ01000523.1 GCF_005863185.1 Pseudomonas edaphica | reverse complement strand
TCTCGGCACACCATGCCTGCGGCAGTCGCGACGGCAGCCGCTGCCTGGTGCTGGATGTGCCCGACGAACACTGGGTGGCGCAGTCCTTGGGCGAGCACGCCGACACCAGTCGCCGCCTGCTCGATCAACCGGCGCGACTGACACTGGACGCCCGGCAAAGCCAGTTGGTGCAATGGCTGGCACACAGCCCGGTGGATGACCCGCTGATCGCCCAGCAAGGCGCGGTGTTGTTGCTGGCCAGTCTCAATCATCCGCTGGCCCAACCGCTACCGGGCAAGCGTTTGCCGTATGCCGCGTTCAATGCGCATATCGAACGCCACGCTGCGCGCCCGTTGCAGGTGGCCGATCTGGCGCGTATTGCCGACCTCTCGGTGGCGCGCTTGCATGCACGTTTTATGGCCGAGTGCGGGCAAACACCGATGGACTACCTGCGTAGCCGTCGCCTGCACATGGCGTTGAAACTTTTGCGCGAGACGCCGCTGCCTGTTGGCGAAGTTGCCGAACGCGTCGGTTACGCCTCGCAAAGTGCCTTCTCTGCCGCCATGCTGCGTGAGTTTGGCGCCTCACCGGGCACGCTGCGTCGCTCATCGTAAGCATAAACTCTGACCGCCCAGGCGGCTGATCCCAACCGCGAACACCGTCACTGTGGCGAGCGGGCTTGCCCCGCGTTGGACTGCGCAGCAGTCCCATTTTTGGGGTCGCTTCGCAACCCAACGCAGGGCAAGCCTGCTCGCCACAGGTTATTCGTTGCCTAATGGGATGATTGTGATGAGAGGCTGGCGCTAAGATTCGCGAGGTCCGCGACAGACACCGGCGCCCTCGAACCTCTAGACTGCGATTCTGTCACCCCCGTTGTTTCAAGGATCGCAATGACTCCCCGCTCAGCCCTTGGCGCCCTGCATATCGGCGCACTGATGTTTGGCCTCACTGGTGTTTTCGGCAAGCTGGCAGCCGCCTCGCCGGCCATCATCGTGTTTGGCCGCGCCGCCTTTGCCGTAATCGCCCTGGCGATCTTTGCGCGATTTGCCAGCAACACCACCTGGAAAACCCTGGAGATGCGCGACTGGCGTCGCCTCGTGGTCAGTGGCGTGCTGCTGGCGGCGCATTGGGTGACCTTCTTCATTGCCGTCAAAGTCGCCGGGGTGGCCGTCGCCACCCTTGGCTTCACCGCGTTCCCGGCCTTTACCGTGATGCTTGAAGGGCTGATCTTCCGTGAGCGCATTCGCGCCAACGAAGTGTTGCTGGTGGCGCTGGTCACGGTGGGCCTGGTGTTGGTCACGCCAGACTTCGACCTCGCCAGCCAGGCCACGGGCGGCCTGCTGTGGGGGATTCTCTCGGGCCTGTTGTTCTCGCTGCTGTCGCTGAACAACCGCGCCAGCTCCGGGCGCATTCCGGCGGTGCAGGCTGCGCTGTGCCAGAACGTGGTGGTCGCGGCGTGCCTGCTGCCAGTCGCAGCACCGGGCCTGGCGGATGTACGTGCGATTGACTGGCTGTGGATCGGTCTGCTCGGGGTGTTCTGCACCGGCCTGGCCCATAGCTTGTTTGTCGCCAGCCTCGCGGTGATCAAGGCGCGCACCGCCTCGGTGGTGTTCGCCATGGAGCCGGTCTACGGCATCACCGTGGCCTGGCTGCTGTTTGCCGAAACCCCGACCTTGCGCATGCTGCTGGGCGGCGCGCTGATCATTGTCGCCATCGTGCTCTCAGGCTTGATGGGCAGTGCCAGCCAGGCCAAACAGCCGGCAGCCACCGCGTAGCCTTCAGGCTTGGCGGTCGTTGTGCCCCAGGTCGCGCTGCGGGTCGATCTGGTCGCGCACGCGCTGCTTGAGTACCTTGGCCTCTGGAAAGCCGCCGTCGGCCTTGCGCTCCCAAATCTGCACACCGTCGCAGGTGATGCGAAACGCCCCGCCGGTGGCTGGCTCAAGCGCCACACGGCCCAAGTCATCGGCAAATGTACTCAACAATTCCTGGGCCAGCCACGCCGCGCGCAACAGCCATTGGCATTGGGTGCAATAGGTGATGACGATCTCGGGTTTGCTGGCAGACATAATTAGAGAAGTTCCTGACATATCGGGCACGGACGATCGAGTGACTATAATACCGGCCTTTATCGCCCAGCCTCGAGATTCATGATGCGCCGCCTGTTGTCCTGCCTGTTTCTGTGCCTGCTTCCCCTGATCGCTGATGCCGTCGAAAGCCCACGCCCCAAAATCGGCCTGGTGCTGTCCGGCGGTGCCGCCCGTGGCCTTGCGCATATTGGCGTGCTCAAGGCCCTGGAGGAGCAAGGTATCCATATCGATGCTATCGCCGGCACCAGCATGGGCGCGGTGATTGGCGGCCTGTACGCCTCGGGCTACAAGATCGATGAACTGGAAAAGCTCGCGCTCAATATCGACTGGCAGCAGGCATTGTCCGACGCCCCGCCGCGCGAAGATGTGCCGTTTCGGCGCAAACAGGATGACCGCGATTTCCTCGTCAAACAAAAACTCAGCTTTCGCGATGACGGCAGCCTTGGCCTGCCGCTCGGCGTGATCCAGGGCCAGAACCTGGCGCTGCTGCTGGAAAGCATGTTCGCCCACTCCAGCAATACGCGTAACTTCGACAAGCTGCCAATCCCGTTCCGCGCTGTGGCCACCGACATCACCACCGGCGAAAAAGTGGTGTTCAGCAAGGGTCACTTGCCCCAGGTGATCCGTGCGAGCATGTCGATCCCGGCAGTGTTCGCTCCGGTGGAACTGGACGGACGGCTGTTGGTGGACGGCGGCATGACCGACAACATCCCACTGGATGTGGCGCGCGAAATGGGCGTCGACATCGCTATCGTCGTGGACATCGGCACGCCGCTGCGTTCACGCAAGCAACTGGCGACGGTCGTGGATGTGCTCAACCAGTCCATCACCCTGATGACCCGGCGCAACTCAGAAGAACAACTCAAGGCCCTGCATCCCAAGGATGTGCTGATCCAGCCACCGCTGGCCGCCTACGGCGTGACGGACTTCGGCCGCGCCAAGGACATGATCGACGCCGGCTACCGCGCCACCCGCGCCCTCGACGTGCGCCTGGCGCATTTGCGCCCCGCCGAACCGATCGACCCGCAATTGGTTGAGGCCCGCACCCCGGGCGAACGCACGCCGGTGATCACCGCCATCAAGGTGGAGAACGACTCGAAAGTCAGTGACGACGTAATTCGCTACTACATCCGCCAAACCCTGGGCGAGCCGCTGAACCTGGGCCGCCTGCAAACCGACATGGGCACGTTGTACGGCCTGGATTACTTCGAGCAGGTGCAATACCGCGTGGTGAAAAAGGGCCAGGACAATACCCTGGTCATCAGCGCGCGCGGCAAACGCAGCGGCACCGACTATTTGCGCCTGGGCCTGAACCTGTCGGATGACATGCGCGGCGCCAGCGCTTACAACCTCGGCGCCAGTTACCGCATGAACGGCATCAACCGCCTTGGCGCCGAATGGCTGACGCGCGTGCAGATTGGTGATCGCCAAGAGCTGTACAGCGAGTTCTACCAGCCACTGGATGTGGGCTCGCGCTATTTCGTCGCGCCTTATATCAGTGCCCAGGCGCAGAACGTCGACCTGGTGCTGGACAGCGACCCTATCGCCGAATATCGCCTGGAGCGCTACGGTTTTGGTTTGAACGTGGGGCGCCAGATTGGCAATAGCGGCGAGATCCGCTTCGGCGTCGGTGAAGCCTGGGGCAAGGCAGATGTGCGTGTTGGCGAGCGCGACTTGCCGAGTGTGAGCTTCAATGAGGGTTTCTATGAGCTCAAGTACTCGTTCGATTCGCTGGATAACGTGTACTTCCCCCATACCGGCGAAGACATCGGCCTGGCCTTCCGAGAGTTCGAGCCCGGCCTGGGTTCGGACCAGCGCTACCGACAGTGGGAGTTCAAGCTGGACAAGGCCATGAGCCACGGCCCGGACACCTTGATACTCGGCGGTCGTTATGGGCGCACGCTGGATAAATCCGACGTGGTGGTTTCCAGCTTTCTGCTCGGCGGTGCGCGGCAATTATCAGGCTTTCGCGAAGACTCAATCTCGGGGCAGAACATCGCCCTGATGCGTGCTGTGTACTACCGCCGCCTGACGCCGCGCTCATACCTGCCGCTGGATTTCCCGCTGTACCTCGGCGCCTCGGTGGAACGCGGCCGGGCGTGGAACAACGATAACCAGTTTGACAGCGGGTACATCAATGCCGCGAGTATTTTCCTCGGTTTTGATACGCCGTTAGGGCCGCTGAATTTCAGCTATGGGTTCAATGATGACAAGCAGCAGGCGGTGTACCTGAACCTGGGGCAGACGTTCTAGCTGGATGCCAGGCTACTGTGGCGAGGGAGCTTGCTCCCGCTGGGGTGCGAAGCGCCCCCACTGCTG
>NZ_VBVZ01000522.1 GCF_005863185.1 Pseudomonas edaphica | reverse complement strand
AATGTAGCCTTTGTCCATCAGTCCTTGATAACGCTCGGCGGCATCAGTTGCCAGCGTAACCAAACGGCGCTGGCTATCCGCCTGCTCTACCAGGGTGGCCACCTCTTGCTGCAAGCTGGCAACCTTGCTAGTCAGGCTGACACGTTCGTCAACTTGCAAGTGACGTTGTTTCTCCAACTGATCGCGCAAGGAATCGCCCCGTTGGCGTAGCTGTTGGCTGATGCCTGCCTGTACAGGACCGGCATCGCTGCCATAGCGTTCGCTGCTGAGGCTCAGTAACGGCTGGCCACGCTGAACCACCTGGCCTTCGTTCACGAATTTTTCGAGCACTATGCCGGGTTGATGGACGTAAACTTTCACCTGGCCACTGGCTGGAACCAATTGGCCCGTCACCGTGCTGCGCTTGGTATAGCTGCCCCAAAACAGAAAGCCGATGACTAATGCAGCCATGGCGGCCGCCATCAGCGTGAGGAACGTGAAAGAGGTCGGACGGATCATCATAATTTCGCCGAGCCACTGTTGTTTATGAGCTTCCAGGGCTTTCAGACGGAATAATGGTTTTTCAAGAGTCATTTTTTTCAACTATTGTGCAGGGACCAACCGGCGTCCGGGTTCAGGCGTTCAATAAGGAGGCGCCACTCACCCAACCATGCCGACTGGTGTTAACCCTCCAGTTCCTGCCTCGCTCGACAGGCCTGATTATTGATAAGTAATGGTGGTTCTAAGTGATGACCTTGCACTACCACTCCTAACCGTCGCGCCGGTTCTTATAAACGCCGCTCTAAGAGGGAAGGCAAAATGTGTTGCTGCAATGGCAGAATTCTTGATCGGAAGATCCAAGTTTACAGGTGTCCCATCGTCTGCCATGAGCTGTACCCCGAGCCCGGCTGCGGTGGAGCTGGGATCAAGTGAAAAGACGCCATTGGACGCATTCACCGTCGTGAACACAGGGTCAATTTTTATTCCGATATTAGGCGTAGGACTTGTACATACCACGTTGACTGCAAATGGAATGGCCGGTGACTTATCTCCTACCCTAGCAAAGAGCGAAGCGGGTTGTGCCCCTAATTTAACGTTGACATTACTGAGGCCGCAAGTTGATGCCTTGGCAGTCACTTCTCCATTCCAGGTAATGTTCCAAACTTGATGTCGTCGCGCCCCATTCTCCCAGATATAATAGCCAATATTGGGAACGGTTATCCCACGCAACGAAAATGCGCCTAACGTGGGGTTAAGCTTTATAAGTTCAAATGTCAGACGATTCTCACCGGCATAAGTCAGCTCGACAGGTCCAGATGCTACTGGAAAGAGCTCAGGGGCACTTTTAATCGTAGCCCCATTTGGCCCTCTTATACGAAGGCCAACACCAGAGACCAAAGTCTGTACTACATCCGTATACCCAGCAACAGCTCTTGGAGCGTTGTAATACCATTCTCTGGCTCTCGGCTCATTCCCCGTACATGTTACATAGGGTGTAGACACATTTGACACAAATGTAAATGTTTTTGAATAGATAACTGAGCCCACTGACGCTTGGTAAGTCACCAAAGCCCCCCCGTCCAGGGTGAGGCTTCTTGCATCAATTCCCCCGTTTGTAGCAACAAAACACGTGCTGAAGGCTTCGGGGGCAAAGCCAATAGAAAACAAGGCCAGTACTGCCACCTTTGAAAAAGCAGACCTAAACTTATCTTTGGAGCTGCCATTCTCCACTTTTTTTCTCAAGTCGCTCTCTCTGTTCATCTCAACCGTCATCAAATAGTTAAAGATATAGAAATGGTTTTCCTGGATTTAACACCTATAACACACAGGCGCATAAGCGCCTGTGTGTACAAACCATTAGAACCAAGAACTCCACAGGCCAACCCAGAACCCTTTCAAGGCCCTGCTCACACCAACGGTAATCGAGGCAACAGCACCGCCGAGGCCCAGACTTCCGCTTCCAAGCTGAGCGCCGTCTCGGGTGCCTTCGTAAAGGCCATCACCAAGCCCTTTAAGCGCGTCAATAATGCCAGCGCCCGAAACAGCGTCAATTTCTTTGCAGTTAAGATTTTGCATAAAGTATCACCCTTAGAATTTAGATTGATTCAACCAGCCTAATTACTGTTACCACCAACCACCGAACAGACCTTTAATAAAGCCTTGCACACCAGCACCAATACCTACGGTAATCGTGGCAACGGCCGAACCGATGTCGCCCCGCCCAACTTTCGCACCTTCAACGGTACCGGCTTCCAGGCCGAACAGTAACCCCTGGATGGCGCCAAAAATGCCAGCCCCCGAAACAGCTTCAACTTCTTGCACGTTTAGCTCTTGCATTGCATTACTTCCTCTAGAGATTTGCGACAGGCGTCGCGTTAGTGCCACAGGTAAAATGTTCAACACTGCAACTCTTTTCAGCCATCCATGCCTTAAATTCAACCGTACTTACAGGCGTGATTCGCAGCCTGATGCCAGCGCTATAAACCTTCGAACGAGACGCTATAAAACACCGGAAATAGGCGGCGTAGAAACGCACTTCGCCTTTACCGTTTCCAGTCGTTTACCGACTTCATCTTTTTCGTTTAACGGTGGTAGTTGATAATTCACAAAGCAACGCTGCTCGGCTGTTTCACCCCATTTAACCGTCAACACACCCTGGTCAGGAATACCGCGGACATAAAGGCGGCTGGCCTGGCTCACGATACCAACACTCTGACCCTGGGCATCAAATACCTCGGCGGCAAACGGCAACGCTTGCTCTTGGGGGCCAAGCGCGTGAATAAACACCGCTCGGCCTCTGACCGTTGCAAACTTGACTTTAACCACCGCTCCCGCGAAAGGAGCAACTTGCTGGCTAGTACTTTGCAACTCGACATGGTTCGACACGCCTGTCGGATCCAGCTCTACGGTGTTTGAGCTATAAGGGGATAGATAGGGAAGCGCCGCATAACCATTACCATCTATACGGACTCCCGACGAGTTAACAATCCGTGCGCCCTTGGCGGCGTCGGCCTCGACAATAGCCATGGTCTCCCCCACTTGTGGCGCTAACGTCACGCCGCCGCTGTGTGCCACCATCGCCCCACTGATTCCCGCGGACGCTTGCGTATAGTTACTCCCCTGCCCGTAAGACCCTCTTAACGTCGCCACTGGACTACGGTATTGCACGTTAGTCGACCCGCTATTGCCGATGTCGTCACGGGTATCACGCGCAGCCGTCACGCCGTAGTCAAAGTTACTGTCCACACCGGCAGTCCCGGTCAACCCAACCTGAGTATTGGTACCCCGATCACTACGTGTGACCATGCTTCTGAGCGACGGCGCGTGTGATCCAGTCCCCAAAGGCAATGAGAGGCTCACATAATATTCGGTACCCGTGCGTCCTATCACATCTCGCGTGCGCATTGCGGACAAGGAATAACCAAGACTGCCCCAATGGTTGTTATAACCAATCTGATACTGGGTATCACTTCCGCTGTTCCAGTAATTACGCTTGGAACCAGTAGCATATACCGAGCCAAACTCGCCCAAGGGTTGCGATACCGTCAATTGGAAACTATCACGTTGACGACGCAGGGCCTGACTCTGCGCAAAGTCACGTGCTTGCTGAGTGAGGCGAAGGTCGAGCGGCCCGTCGAGCGAATCACGCGCCGGAATAAGTTCGTTGAATTCCAGTCGACCCTTGCTGTTAAATTCCCGCTGCGTCAGCGCATCGCGAAAGCTGAGGTAACCCGAGGTTGAATAACGATACGCAGCTACCGCAAAATTGGTACCGGTCTCACTAAACAACTTACTGTAACCCAGCTTTAGACTCTGCCCACTCTGCGTAGTCTCATCCGAGACTTCCGTCCGCGCATGGCTAAGATCCATCGAAAGAGCACCGTATTCGGTGTTAAGCGCAGCGCCTACCAGCCCCGCACCATAACCATCACTGGCGAGTACCCCCCCGTACCCCGTAACCAGGTTGGTGAAGCCCCTCTGCACAGTGGCCTGCAACAACTGCGGCTTATCATGCAAAAAACGCTCATTGATCTGACCAGCCGTCACGCTGTAACGAAAAGTGCCCGGGCGCAACGATTGTGCCACCGATGCATAAGGAACGTTGAACCCATGCACCCGCCCATCGGCCTCGATGATCGTGACTGCCAGCTCTCCGCCGTAGCCGGTGGAGTAAAGGTCATTAAATTCGAACGCACCTGCCGCCACTGGAGCCTGGTAAATCAGAATATTGTTCTGACGAATCTCAACTAATGCGTTGGTACTGGCAACGCCGCGTACCACTGGGGCATAACCACGCAATGACTCCGGAAGCATGCGGTCATCCGTAGCCAGCTGAACGCCACGGAACCCCACACTGTCGAACAGTTCGCCGCTGGTATTAGTTTCCCCAATTATCAGTTTGCTATTCCACGGAGCAATGTTGCG
>NZ_VBVZ01000521.1 GCF_005863185.1 Pseudomonas edaphica | reverse complement strand
ATGCGGGCACCTCGGTCTGTCAGGTAAACCGAGGTGATGCAATCGCAGGCAAGCCAGCTCCCACATAAGCCAGCCCTTGGTCTTAGCTAGAGGGCCTTCTCGAAAATCTTCGAATTACGCTGATAGTTGTACAGCGAGGCCCGTGCCGACGGCAGGCGGTCCACGCTGCTCGGCACAAACCCGCGCTCGCGGAACCAGTGGGCGGTGCGCGTGGTGAGGACAAACAAAGTCTTCAAACCCTGGGCCCGCGCGCGGGTCTCGATGCGCTCCAGCAATACATCACCGCGTGCGCCGTGGCGATACTCCGGGTTGACTGCCAGGCACGCCAGCTCACCGGCATCCGAATCGGCGATCTGATACAACGCCGCACAAGCGATGATCATGCCTTCGCGCTCGACCACGCTGAACTGCTCGATCTCACGCTCCAACACCTCACGCGAACGCCGCACCAGAATGCCCTGCTCTTCCAGCGGGCTGATCAGGTCGAGCAAGCCACCGACGTCTTCAATCGCCGCTTCACGCACCAGTTCGAATTGCTCCTGGGCCACCAACGTGCCGCCACCGTCGCGGGTGAACAGCTCGGTGAGCAACGCGCCGTCTTCGGCATAACTGACGATATGGCTGCGCCCTACTCCGCCACGGCAAGCCTCGGCGGCGGCATCCAGCAACTCAGCCTGATAGTTGTTACCCAGCCGCTGCAGGTGCGCCGGCACTTGTTGCGGGCGCAACTCACGCACCAGGCGACCATGCTCATCGAGCAAACCGAGGTCGGCACCAAACAGCAGCAGCTTGTCGGCGCCCAGGTCGATGGCGGCGCGGGTGGCGACGTCTTCGCAGGCCAGGTTGAAGATCTCGCCGGTGGGCGAATAACCCAATGGCGACAGCAGCACGATGGACCGCTCGTCCAGCAGGCGATTGATGCCTTTGCGGTCGACCCGGCGCACTTCGCCGGTATGGTGGTAGTCCACGCCTTCGAGTACACCGATCGGGCGCGCTGTTACCAGATTGCCGCTGGCCACGCGCAAGCGCGAGCCCTGCATCGGCGACGAGGCCATGTCCATGGACAGCCGCGCCTCGATAGCAATGCGCAGATGCCCGACCGCGTCGATCACACATTCCAGGGTCGCCGCATCAGTGATGCGCAAACCTTCGTGGTAAGCCGGGGTGAGGCCGCGTGCTTCAAGGCGGGTTTCAATCTGCGGGCGCGAACCGTGCACCAGCACCAGCCGCACACCCAGGCTGTGGAGCAGCACCAGGTCGTGGACGATATTGCCGAAGTTAGGGTGATCCACGCCATCGCCGGGCAGCATGACCACAAAGGTGCAGTCGCGGTGGGCGTTGATGTAAGGCGAAGCGTGACGAAGCCAATTGACGTATTCGGGCATAAAACCTGGGCCTGTAATAAAAAGCAGCCAAAAAAGGATGAATCGTGAAAGCGCACAGCGGGCTGATGGTTATCGTCGGAACAGGCTTGGCGACACGCTCGCTCTCCTTCTATGTACGAATAGGCAGGGGTTAATTTATGCAGGTTTCAGGCAGTAATGCTCGATCAGTTCCCGCAATAGACGCACTGTAGGCGTCAAGCGTGACATTTCGAGGTACTCGCCCGGTTGGTGAGCACAGGCGATATCGCCAGGGCCGAGCACCAGGGTTTCACAACCAAGGCGCTGAAGATAAGGCGCTTCGGTGCCGAACGCTACTGCTTGCGCACGATGACCGGTCAATCGTTCCGCCACCCGCACCAGCTCGGCATCTTCGGCCTGCTCGAACGGCGGCACTTCGGGGAACAACGGTGCGTAGTCGATCTTGACTTTATGACGCTCCGCCAAGGGTTCGAGCTTCTGACGAATGGCGGCGCGCAGTACCTGCGGGTCCATGCCCGGCAACGGCCGCAGGTCGAATTCCAGCGAGCATTGGCCGCAGATGCGGTTGGGGTTGTCGCCACCGTGAATACAACCAAAGTTCATGGTCGGTTGCGGCACGCTGAATTGCGGGTTGCGGTACTCACGCTGCCAGGCCAGGCGCAGGCCACGCAGTTCGCCAATAGCGTCGTGCATGGCTTCAAGGGCGCTATGACCCAGGCTTGGGTCCGACGAATGGCCGCTTTGGCCCAGAATATCGATGCGCTCCATCATCACGCCTTTGTGCAGGCGGATCGGCTTGAGCCCCGTCGGCTCACCAATCACCGCCGCACGGCCCAACGGGCGCCCGGCCTCGGCCAGTGCACGAGCACCGGACATCGAGCTTTCTTCATCGCAGGTGGCGAGGATCAGCAAAGGTTGCTTGAACGGCTGATCCAGCAAGGGCAGCACGGCTTCGATGGCCAGGGCAAAAAAACCCTTCATGTCGCAGCTGCCCAAGCCTACCCAGCGGCCGTCGACTTCCGTCAGCTTAAGCGGATCGGTCTTCCACAGCGCGGCGTCATACGGCACGGTATCGCTATGCCCGGCCAGCACCAGCCCGCCGGGGCCACTGCCGAAACTGGCGAGCAAGTTGAACTTGCCGGGGCTGACTTGCTGGATATCGATGGCAAAACCCAGGTCGCCCAGCCAACTGGCGAGCAGATCGATGACCGGGCGGTTGGTCTGGTCGAGAGACGCTTGGGTGCAACTGACCGACGGCGCGGCAATCAGCGCGGCGAATTGCTCTTTCATGGACGGTAACGGCATGCGCAGCCTCTCAACTTCCCGGATGAGCCCCACTATAGAACCATCTGCACGACACAATAAACCGTTGCGGCACGTTGCCGGGCTCAGTCCTGTACACTGCACGACCTTGGCAGCCACACATTTCCCCGGCTGCGCTCCCGATCCTGGATTTTCCGGCCATGCAGAAAGAAACCGAAATCAAGCTCCGCGTCAGCCGCGAAACCCTCGCCGCGCTACGTGAGCACCCGCTACTGAAAAAACGCAACAAAAGTGGCTGGGAACGCCGTGAGTTGATGAACCAGTACTTCGACACCCCTGAACGCGACCTGGCCCAGGCCAAAGTCGCCCTGCGCCTGCGCAAGGACGGTGACGACATCATCCAGACCCTCAAGACCCGCGGCCAAAGCGTCGCCGGCTTGTCGGAACGCAATGAATACAACTGGGACCTGCCCAAAGCCAAGCTCGATGTGAAGAAACTCGACGGCGAGTGCTGGCCCGAGCAATTGGCCGAGCTGGACAAAAAGACCCTCAAGCCAATCTTCACCACCGATTTCGTGCGTGAGCGCGCCGAAATCGCCTGGGGCCGTGGCAAGGCCAAGGTGGTGATCGAAGCCGCCCTGGACCTGGGCCATGTGGTGGTCGGCAAGCAGAAAGAAGAAATCTGCGAGCTGGAACTGGAACTGCGCGAAGGTGAACCGGCTGCCCTGCTGGAACTGGCCGCCGAACTGGCCGCGACCCTGGCGCTGATGCCGTGCGATATCAGCAAGGCCGAGCGCGGCTACCGCCTGTACGACGCCAGCAGCTACTCGCTGAGCCTGCCGGCCCCGCAGATCCACGCCGAGATGCCGTTGGACGATGCCTTCGCCGCAATCATGTGG
Organism: Pseudomonas edaphica; assembly: GCF_005863185.1. GTDB lineage: Bacteria > Pseudomonadota > Gammaproteobacteria > Pseudomonadales > Pseudomonadaceae > Aquipseudomonas > Aquipseudomonas edaphica. The sequence continues at coordinate 880 of NZ_VBVZ01000521.1, read as the reverse complement.
CACCTGTTGGGCAGCAGCCAGCGTCTGGCTGAGCAATACCGTTTCAACGGTCATTGGCGTCTGCTGCAGGACTGGGTCGAAAACCTCGGTGAGCTGCGCGCCCTGATCGGCAGCCTCGGCCAGGCCGCGCCGCGTCAATCCACCAGCGAACTGCGCAGTGCGCTGGACGCGTTGCTGGAAGACTGGCGCCCACTGGTGCAGGCCGGTGACGACGATGAAGACATCCGCAAGGCCGCGCCGGAACAGTTTGCCGAAGAACTTGAAGACGTGCGTTGGGGCCTGTTCTCGCTGAACACCTCGCGCTGGCTGCTGGCCCGCGCCTGGACCACCGACCGCAATGTGCGTGGCAACCGCCAGGGCGCCGCGCAAATCACCAACTGGCTGCCACGCCTGCTGGCTGACGACGCCGTCGCCCTGCAACTGCCGCGCTACCAGCAGCAACCGGAAGACCTGGCCGAGCAACTGCCGCGCATCGAGCGCATCCAGGCCTGGCTGCACCACGCACGTAACGTGGTGGACATCCCGGAACTGGACCGTTTGTACGGCGAACTGAACAAGTTGGCGCTGCTGGCCAACCAGCCGATCACCGATGAATCGCTGGATGCGCGCATGCATCAGGCGATTGCGGTGTATCAGAACCGGGCCTGGAAGACCCTGCTGCGCCTGTAAGATCGCTATCGCGGGCAAGCCCGCTCCCACAGGGGAATGCATTCCAATGTGGGAGCCGGGCTTGCCCGCGATGAGCATAGGTATCTACACAACTTCTGAAGGCAGCCGATTTCTCCTGTGGCGAGCAGGCTTATCCTGCGTTGGGCCGCGAAGCAGCCCCAAACCCAGACACTGAGTTCTTTCAGGAAAATTGCAGTGCCTTTACTGGGGC
>NZ_VBVZ01000520.1 GCF_005863185.1 Pseudomonas edaphica | reverse complement strand
GTGGGGGGCGGTGTATGGCCTTGAGGGTTTTTCCAGATCAGCATTTGCGGCTTAGGCTGTCCCTCAAGCAACCCTTCACGCAGATAAATGCCGGTGCTGCGCACATGTGGTGTGCCTGGGTTGGGGAAATCGGATAGCCGCAGTTCAAAGAGTTTGCAGTAGTAGGCCATCAGGGATTGACCGTCAAAAGGCGATTCACCTACCTGATTGAAAAGTGGCATGCGCATGGCACCCATCTCAAAAGGTGTCTGCCCCAGCAGGGGGGATTGGCTTAAGTTGAGCGCCGATAGATGGCGCCCACCAATGCGACGCGACTGTTCCAATAAGGTGACGTTGTTGAATCCGCAGCGAAGCAACTCACGCGAAGCAGTTAATCCGGTTACGCCAGCGCCAACGATGCAGATCTTGTAGTCGGGTTGGGTCGCTTTGGCGATGCCCAATTCCTGCTCGACCAATTTCCGGTAGTTGAAGCACAAGTCCGGCGGGCTGGGGAAACGGCCTCGCCAAGAGGATGTGTCATGTGCTGGAAGGTGCTTGGCGGCGAAGGCGGGGTAGTCGTAGGTGGATCCGATGGTCATGGCTCACGCTTCAGAGTCTGCTCGGTCGGGTGAAGGGACCGTTGGCAATGGCGGGTGAATGTAGTGACGCGAGGAGGAGGTGGGGTGGTAGATCTTTGTGGTGATGCTTGGAGTCAATCAGATGTAGCCCGGGGCTGCCATCTTTCGACGGTGGCCCCTCAGTGAAAAAGCGCTGTAATTGACTACTGCATCAGCTTCATGAACGCCATCATGACGCCAACAGCGGCGGATAGCATGACGCCCATACGAATGGTGAGTTTCACTTCTAACTGTGAAATTTCCGACTGCAGTTGATTGTGCAAATTTGCGATATCAACTTTGGTAGCGAGATAAGTGTTCAAGTCTGACTCCATCGCTTCGATTACCGCATTGATTTTTTGCTCGGGTACGTTGATTGAGGTCAACGCCTGGTACAGAGCAATTTCGAGTTTCATATGACCTCCAAAGTAGCAAAGGCCGACCCCATACGGGAAGGCCCGTAAGGGGTGGGGAGATAAACGGCTTCCATCGACCTGAAGTCGACTGTTCGCACTACCGGAAGCGGAGCGATCATGGGCAGGACCTCTGCGGTGAACCGCAGCGCAGCCTGAAGATCCTGGCTGCTGGCATGTGGCTGAAGGTCTCAGCCGGACACCGGAGCCAATGTGAAAGTGATGGGCAATCTCGTCAATTCAGAAGGGGCACCGCGCGTTGACGGATTGTTCGCTAAACGTTGTGTGTAAATTCCTACTGCATGCTGGTGGTGATGAGCTGCAGGTAAGGATTGTTCAGAGCCAGTTCGTCGAGCAGGTCGCCGGGATCGCTCAGTAGGTAGCCGTGCAGTTGGCTACGTTTGCGCGGGCCTTGCACGTTGCAGGTCCAGATATTCAGGTCATTGGGCTGTTTGCGGTGTTGTCCAAGTTGCTCAAAATGCTTTTGCGCCCATTCCCAGTCGGGGAGCTTGTCCTGCTTGGCCAGGCGGGCGATGTGGGGATGTTCTTGGGCGTAGCGTTGGAACAGGCCTGGGGTGACCAGAAACAAGGTGTTGTCCACTGTATGGACCAGGGCTTTGGCATCATTCATTCGCAGGCTGTGGTTGCGCACGCCTTGTGCCAACCACGTCATAAAGTGCTGGCCTGGTGAAGGTGAATTTTCTGCGTCTTCGGTCATCCTCGGCGGCAGCGTTTCTTCGAGGGGCGTGAAATCCCACAGGCCCTCGGGTGGATCGGTTGTCGTCGGATTCTCACTCGGTAGGGTGGGGCTTTGGGTCGAGGTTTCCACAGTAACCGAGCCTGCAAAGGAGGGTGGTCGTGTGTCGGCCTCCCAGATCAGGGCAGGTGCCAGCTTGAGCAAGGTGAAACGGTGCGACCAGCCGTTATCGCCCGTGACAGTGGCGACCCAGATAGCCTTGCCCTCCGGGTTGGCCTGGGCGATGCCGTGTTCCTGCAACACATTGAACACTGCCGTATTGCTCTGCGGGATGCCATCGATGCCTTGAGCGAGCAAGTGGGCGCGCAGTTTGTCGCACACGGTTTTGCTCACCAGCCACAGGGCGTCCTCAGTGAGCCAGCCATCGGAGGCGTTGGGTTGATTGAGTTTGAGCTCTTCGCTAAGCAGGCAGCGCAGGCCCTCCAGCAATTTGCGTTGCAGGGCGTGTTTGGGGGCGCTGAGGGCTTTTTCGGGATCGCCGCCCATGGACTGGGCCACCGAGGCTTGATCGGCGCGTATGACCAGTTCACCGAGCTCGCCGGCGTGTTCGTAGTGGCCGGCCAATAGGTAGAGCAAGGCACTCCAGAGTTCTGGGAAGCCGCTGAGCCAATCGAGCAGGGCTGGGTCCATCACTTGGGTATAGAGCAAGCCAGTAGCGGCGCGATGCAGGCGGTACTGGCGGTCTTGGCGATAACGCAGGCGGTAGGGTTGAGTCGGTGGGCCGTGCCATGGGTGCCAGTTGCATCCGTCGGCGTATTCCACGTGCAGGTCGACAGCGATTTTACCCAGGTCGTGGAGCAGGGCGGCGTAAGCCACGGCGGCGGTCCAGGCTTCTGATTGAGCGGCTTGGGTTTCCGGAGCGGCGCCGCAGGGGAGCAGGTGGGATTGGCGCAGTTTAAGGGCGCAGGCGACTACCTCCAGACCGTGGTCCAGCATGCCCCCGGGGTAGGCGTGATGATGGCTTTCGGAGGCTGGAAGCAGTTGGACCAATGTGGCGTAGCGCTCGATCGGTCGTAGATACAGAGTGTTGAACTGGCTACGCGAGAGTGAGGTGCGTTGCCAAATTTGCTCCAGCAGGTGCTGTCGGCTTGGGGTAGCAAGTAAGGACCGGGCGGATTGTGGACGTGTCAGGCCTGCTGCAGGAGATGGGGGGCTGGGCCCAGTTTCTGCTGTCGGGTGCTTCTTCGTGCGGCGGAAGAGAGTGAGCATGATTTCGACCCTGTGCCCGGCTTGGCGGGAGAGCCTTTTCCCTTTTTTGGGTAGGACCTTTCCTCTTGATGTCCCGTCCCTTGGCCTTTCCCTTTGGGCTGCTTACCTTTTAGAGGTGGGCAGTTTGGAGTAATCGTCATGGGGCAAGAACGTCAAAATACGAGGTCAAGGCGGCTAGGTGCATGGCTTGGGCGCGTTTTCCGGTGCTACCTGTCATACGAAAGCAGAGTAGTGGGTCGTTCACAGGCGGCGGATGTCCCTGTATGGCTGACCAAGGGACTGCTTTGGACGATTAAGTTGTGTTTACTAGGTGTATTTCTCTACCTGGCATTTTGGGTCGCGGTCATCGCCATCCTGTCCGTCTTGGGTGTCTGGCGAATTTCACGTTCAGACCTTGAACGCTATGAAAATCGCCTGGAATGGATGGACGGATTATTGGGATATGGTTTGTATGACGAGACTGGCACAAGGGTTGATCCGTACGACCCTGACGAGCAAATTTAGCTAATCATCGTAAAACCCTGCTTGCTACCCCAACACCGCTTGCTCCTGCTGCTTTCGCGTCTCCAACACCCGTCGTGAGACCTTGCAGGGCGCCGCCCGCATGCATACCAACCCAGGTGAGCGCGGTAACCCAGAATGTTGGCAGGATAAGAAACATCGTCGCCATCACAAAATTCAGCAACATATCCCCAAACGAATTATTCAACCCCATCAACGGGTTGAAATTACTCAACGGCGAGCTCCACCCATACAACGCCTCCAGAATCGTACTGTCGATCCACCGTGCCAACTGAAACCAGAAATCCACAAAAAACAGCGCAAACTGCACGCAACTGATGGTCACCAACGCCTTCAGCTCAAACGTACCAATGATCAGCACCAGGGGAATGCAGATCGTCAGCGCCATCTTCAGAAACGACAACACCATCGGCAGCGCCTGCCGTACCACATCCATGGCCGGAAAAAAGCCGAGTGAGCCCATCGTCAGCCCCAGATCTGCTGCGCCGCGCGCAGCGATGTTGGACGTCTTCATGTCTACCTGCCCACCATAATCGGTGTACACCTGCCCCCGATTTAACGTCTGCTGCCGAGGCGCGGCAACCGCACGAATTAGCGCATCATCCACCTGGGCCTTGCTGAGAAACCCCGCCCAACGGCCCAGACTGGACAGCAACTTCGGATCCACCTGCGCCAACAAGCGCGAGCGCAACCCAGCCTCGCTGTCCGTCCACCATTGCCGACACGTCGGGTAACCGCCACCACTGGGCACCTGAGCCAAGCCTGCATCCCGATTGGCGTCATATGGCCAGGCACTGCGCGGTGTTTTTGCGCGGTAGCTGTCGTAGTAGCCGTTGCTGTCCACAAAGAGCTTCGAGCCAATCCAGTTGATATCGTCCATCTGCGCGTCATCCAGCTCCGGACGGTTCATAAAC
>NZ_VBVZ01000051.1 GCF_005863185.1 Pseudomonas edaphica | reverse complement strand
GCCGCGACAATGCGTAGCCAAACGGCGCCTCTGGCCCGAGTATTTTCTCGAAAGAGGCAAACACCACCAACCGCTCAGGGTTGACCAGATCGCGCAGGGCAACCGGTGCCGGCTTGAATCCCAGTTCGCCGCAGGTATCGTTTTCCAATAGCCAGCAATCGTACCGATCGAGCAGTTGCGCCACCTCCAGGCGGTCTTGGGACTGCAAGGCAAAGGCTGACGGCAAGCTGATCGACGACGACAGCACGACCAATTGCACTGATTCGTGACGCAGCATCCCTTCAAGCAATGCCAGTTCCAGGCGGCCATCCTCGCCCCAGGGCAGTTCAAGGACACGTACCCCGGCATCCTGCAGCAGGCGCAGGATCGACCACTCGCAGGGTGACTCGACCACCACCGAGGCACCGCGCAAGCCCAATACCTCGATAAGGATGTCGAGCACACCGCGCAAGTCCGCGCCGATGTACACGTCGTCAGCATGCCAGCAGCGGGTCGGTGATGAGGTGTAGCGAGCCGCCAGTGCTGCTCTCAGTTCCCACACCCCGCAGGGCTGTGACCAAGGCTGCAGATGCCCAGGATACTGGCGCACCAACTCGCGCTCCAGGCGCAGCAAGGTGCCGTCCAATGATGCCAGCAAGGCCGGTTCATCGCCGCTGAGCACTGTCATGCCCGGGCGCCGGGACGCCACATAGAGACGCTCGAGCAGATCCCCGCTGGGACACGCCACGGGTCCACCGGCGAGCGGCCAGGCGTAGTACCCCGACTTGGCCACCGAATACACCCTGCCCTCCTTTTCCAGCAACGAATACGCATATTGAATGGTGGAGATCGACACGTTGAGTCGCTGGGATAACTGGCGCAACGACGGCAGCTTTACGCGCGTATCCGTGCTCACCTCGTTAATCAGGCTGATCATGTAGCGGTAGACGGCCTGATAAGCAAAGTCAGCCTGCCGTGCGCCCCGCAGCGTCATCGCCCAGACAGCTGAAAGGCCATGCCATCACGGGCTTGAGACCTTTGCACAGGCGCGCTGCGGGCACCGCCGAGGGCCAGGTTCATCGGCCGCTTGCGGTACAGATGCTGGAGCAAAGGCAACGGCAACCTACTGGCATCGGCGACCCATTGCTGCAGCATCTCGGCTGCCGGTTTACCCTGCAATACCTTGTGCAACTCGGGCAACGCCACCAGCATGCCAGGGTGGCACTGACGCAAATAGCCTTCCAGCCGTTCGCCATGATGAATGAAAGGCGAAAACAGCAGGCAGACCAACTGGTTCTCGTCCAGACCGAAAAATTGTTGGGCAAGGCTGCTCGACAACGCACGCTCCCCGCGATTGGCGACCTGGTTCACCAGCTCTTCGGGCACCTGCCGACGCCGCAGGTAATTGCGCGCCTGCCCGAGGAACTCCTCCACGCCCTCCTCGTAATGCAACTCGCGCAGGCATTCGGCCTGCAGGCCGCGCAGGTGCGCCATCAACGGTGGGTTGGCAAAGCTTGGGTGGCTAAAGTGAAAGCCCAACGGATCTGGCGTGTAAGCCATGAAGTCGATGAGCAACGGCGCAGTCGCGCGGTCGATGCCTTCGAGCAAGTCGGCAATGCCGATATAGGCCAGGTGGCGATACCCGCCTGGGCTGACGTCAGCTTTGGGCACATAGTGCTCGCCGTACAGGTCACGGTAGAAGTCGCCGCTCCACTCATCCATGCGCGTGAACAACCCGCCAAGCGACGTCGGTATACCCTTGGCAGCCTTGACGCTTTTGGCCTGGGCGGCTTTTTTCAGCCAGGCCAGCAGCTGGCTCTGTTTGCGCGCGGAATCGCCGCTGACCAGCGCGTGCACGCCACCGTTCCAGGCGGTGACACGCTGATAAAAGTCCCCCAGTACCAGGTAGGCATCGTTACACAGCGTGGCGCGAACATCGCCGGAGGTCAGGTGCCCCACCATCAACATGTTGCGCTGGTGAGCTTCACAGCCACGGCTGGAGGCCGGACGCTGATGGTTGAAGGGCAACACCTGTTCGTTTTCGACCATCAACAACTCGACCCGCTCGTCATCATGGAAAAACAGCCGGCTATAACCGCGATGAATCGCGTCGAGGGTTTCTTGCGTCATACCCGCGTGGCGTAACGTTGCCACCCGTAACTGGAAGGTCCTGGGCGCACGTGCGGCAATACTCAACTGTGCGGCACGCAGTAGCGCCAAGGTGTAGCTGCTGACTTCGCCACCGCCATGGGCCACCAGCACTTTGTAATCGCCTACTTGTTCCATGCCGCCGGCGGCCACGACAATACGCTGAATCAACAATTGCAGTGCGGTGCGCTCCGCGCGTGTGAAATACCCAACCAAGCGTTGTTGAACTTGCTGGTAAACATAATTCATGGCCTGCTCGTGAATAACGCTCATAGTTCTACTACCTGAGTTGAAATATCAGTTCAAAACAACTACCGAGCGTAGTTGTCCGATCTATTGCATGTGTAAGAACGTTGCCTGCGGCGCAGTGTGTGCGACAGATAAACACTAGCACCCGGTAACAAATCGATAAGGACCGCGCACGGGCTCCTTGCACGACAGCGCAGGAGTCGAATGGCCGTACCACAAGCATCCCAGCGATTTGCGGCAGCGCTCCTAGGAATATTCAGACAAGCTCCTACAGCTCTTTAACCTCGAATTTAAAGATCCATCTGACAAATAAAACTTGTCAATTTTCAATCTCCGGTCATGCATCGATCGGAACCAGTCCTTGGCGTGCCGATCACCTCGCGTCCTGATAGCAATGGCGTCACGCGTAGTTGCAGGAAGTACCTGCTGATGAATCAGACAATCATTCATTACTCAGTCCTTGAGTTGAAAGTGAAGTACCAATTATCAGGGCTGAAATAATGATTAACAGATACAGAAGCTGGCCGAAAACCAGTTCAGATAGTTGCCGGGCCAAATACGCAGGGCGCAGACACAACAACGCCGCGCTGAATTTCAGGGCGGCGGCGGGAAAAAGGGCATCGTTTGCGGGACCGGACGGCCGTTGCGCGTTTCAGACAACGCGCGGATTCAACCCTTTCAAATGGCGCATTTGCCCCATGCGCCGAGGGTTTGTAAAACTCATTTACGAATCTTCCTACACCTCAAACAGCCTCAACCTGCAACGCAACGCGCTCGCGGCACGGGCATTCGTCCATGTAACGGTGTGCTTCTACAAACTGGTTGAACGCAAACACGGTGGTTTTCAGCGGCACCAGCACGCGATCGGCCGTCAGTTGGTTGATGTCACGCAAGGCGCGTTGCAAGGCAACGTGGTCCTGAATGATGCCCAACTCCGGCTTACCGGTGAAGTTACCGATACAGTGCACAAAGAACTGGATGTTCTTCTGGAACGCTGCACAGGCCGGGAATGGCGTCTGATTGCCGCCTTGCAAACCGTAGAGCACCAGGCTGCCACGGGGCGCCAGCACATCACCGAGCAATGACATCTGCGGGCCGCCCAAGCCATCGAACACCACATCCACGCCGCGGTTATCGGTGAACTTGTTGATTTGCATCAGCAGGTCCTGCTCTTCGGTGACGATGACCTTCTCGGCCCCCAGCGACAGCAGGTATTCACGCTCGGCGCTGTCCTTGGTGGCGGCGATCACGCGCACGCCCAGCGCCTTGCCCAGTTGTACGAACGAAGGGCCGGCACAGTGGCTGGCGTCAGTCACCAGGGCAAATTGGCCGGGTTTGACCCGCGCCAGGTCCATATAGGCAAAGTAGGCGATCAACAGCGGCGTGTAATGCACGCTGGCTTCAATCGGGCTCAGCACATCCGGATAACGGGTCAGCGCCGAACGCGGCAGCACGATTTGCTCGCCATACACGGGGTAATCATTGGGGCTCTCGGCCGGAAAACTGGCCACCTTATCGCCCACCGCCAAGTCATCTACGCCCTCACCGAGGGCCACCACCACCCCGGCCATCTCATGGCCAAGGCCGGACGGCAGACGTGCATGGGAAGACGCCAGGTTCTGGCGCCACAGAATGTCATACCAGCTGATGCCAATCGCTTCGACACGCACCTGCACTTCGCCCGGTGCGGGCTGCGCGGCTGCATGCTCTTCGCATTTGAGCACCTCGGCCGGACCAAACTTGTGAAAACGGATCGTGCGGGACATCGCAAACCTCGTCAAAGTAACCTCTAATGCCATGAACTCTATCTGGGCTTTCCAGGTAAGGCCACCGGTCGCCATTAATAGTCGACATGTCTGTCATTGATTCCGCAACTGAGGCATTTGCCTCAAGTATCGTAGGAAAACTCAATTATCCGGTGCAGAGTACCAGCCTTTCCCCGTAAGATTCATGCCGGTCATTGTTTACATGTGGCCGCTCACGTCAAGTTAGCTGACTCTTCCAGGACACAAGATGAACCGTAACGACCTGCGTCGTGTCGACCTTAACCTCTTGATCGTATTCGAAACCTTGATGCATGAGCGCAGTGTGACCCGCGCTGCCGAGAAATTGTTCCTTGGCCAGCCGGCCATCAGCGCGGCGTTGTCGCGTCTGCGTGGGCTGTTCGATGACCCGCTGTTTGTACGTACCGGGCGCAGCATGGAGCCGACGGCACGTGCCGTGGAAATCTTCGCCCTGCTCTCCCCGGCCCTGGACTCGATCTCCACCGCGGTGAGCCGCGCCGCCGAGTTCGACCCGGCCACCAGCACCGCCGTGTTCCGTATCGGCCTGTCCGACGACGTTGAATTCGCCCTGCTGCCACAACTGCTCAAACGCCTGCGCGCCGAGGCGCCTGGCATCGTGCTGGTGGTGCGCCGCGTCAACTACATCCTGATGCCAGGCCTGCTGGCCTCCGGCGAAATTTCCATCGGCGTGAGCTACACCGCCGACCTGCCGGCCAACGCCAAGCGCAAAGTGCTGCGCCGCAGCCTGCCAAAACTGCTGCGCGCCGACAGCGTGCCCGGCGCCCTGAGCCTCGACGACTTCTGCGCCCGCCCTCACGCCCTCGTGTCCTTCGCAGGCGACCTGAGCGGGTTTATTGATGAAGAGCTGGAAAAACTCGATCGCAAACGCCACGTGGTATTGGCCGTGCCGCAATTCAACGGGCTGGGCACACTGCTGGCCGGCACCGACATCCTCGCCACCGTGCCGGATTACGCCGCCGAAGCACTGACCTCCGCGGGCGGTTTGCGCGCCGAAGACCCACCGTTGCCGGTGCGCACGTTTGAGCTGCACATGGCGTGGCGTGGGTCGCAGGATAATGATCCGGGGGAGCGGTGGTTGAGGTCGCGGATTCAGATGTTTTTTGGGGATCCTGAGAGTCTCTAGGCGTCTTCTGGAGGGCTCGAATGCAACTGCCAGAGCAACGCCGACGGTTTGGCAGTCACAGCGCCGGGGCAACGGGCATGGCAATACGGGTGCGCCGCTCATTCAGGGCAAATACCGTCATCGCCAGCGCCGCAATCGCGCCGGGGATCGCAAAGACCATGAAATTCAGTTGCAGAGGCAGTTCGATCGCCATCAGCGCACCGCCCAACAGCGGGCCGACTATCGCGCCATTGCGACCGATGCCGGACGCCCAGCCCAGGCCTGTGGCGCGAATCGACAAGCTGCGCAGCCCCCGCGTACAGCAGGATCTGCGTACCAATGGTGGTGGCGCCCGCGACGAAGATCAGCAGGTACAGAACCGGCATCGGGCTGTTGATGCCCAGCAGGCTGATCGAGACCATGGCCGCGGCGAAGAAGCAGATCACGACTTTCACCAGGTTCAGGCGGTCGCCCAAACGGCCGCCGAGCAGCGCCCCGGCCATGCCGCCCAGGTTCAGCGCGATCAGGAACGACAGGCTCGACCCCAGGCTGTAACCGGCGCCGGCCATCAGCTTGGGCAGCCATGAACTCAATGCATAGACCATCAGCAGGCAGCAGAAAAACGCGACCCAGATCATCGCCGTACGTACCGCCAGGCCATGGCGGAACAGCTCTACCACCGAGGCGCCTTTACCGTTGCTGTCGACGATCACCAGTGCATCGTCGACCTCGATCCTGGTGCCTGGCGACAACCGATTAAGCAGCGCGCAAGCCTTGTCTTGTTGGCCCTGGCGGATCAGGAAGCCGATGGACTCAGGCAGCCAGTACACAATCAGTGGCAACAGCAGCAGCGGAATCACCGCCACAAAAAACATCGACTGCCAACCATAGGCCGGTAGCATGAAAATCCCCACGCTGGCGGCGAGCATGCCGCCCAGGGAATAGCCGCTGAACATGAAGGCCATCAAGGTGCTGCGCAATTTCTTCGGCGCGTATTCGTTGATCAGCGCCGCCGCGTTGGGCATCAACCCGCCGCAGCCGAGCCCGGCGATAAAACGGCAGAGACCGAACTCGGTTGGGCTGCTGGCAAAGCCATTGATCACGGTGGCCAGACTGAACAGGGTGAAACAGAACACGATGCCTTTCTTGCGCCCGAAACGGTCCGCCAGGGTGCCGAAAATCAACGCGCCGAACATCATGCCGAACAGCGCATAGCTGCCCAGGGCGCCAGCCTGCAACGGCGTCAGCCCCCACTCGCGCATGACTGACGGCAGGACCACGCCGTAGATAAACAAGTCATAGCCGTCAAAGATCAATAGCAAGGCACACAGGCTCACGATCAACCAGTGGAAGCGGTTGAACGGGGCATTATCGATAATCGAATGGACATCATGGCTACGCATGGCAGTGCTCTCTTTATTGTTGTTGTGAGTCAGTGTCAGCTGATGGAACAGCCTTAGCCGAGGTCGCCGCCGCCCACCGGCAAGGTCACGCCGGTGATGTAGGAGGCCTCGTCGCAGGCCAGGAACAGAATCGCGCCAGCTTGTTCGTCGATGCTGCCGTAGCGTTTCATCGGGCTGCTGTCGAGGGTCTGGTCGACGATCTGCTGGTACCACACACGCTCTTGCTCGCTTTGCGGCTGGCTGTTGCGCGGGATCCGCCGTGGCGGTGCCTCGGTGCCGCCGGGCGCGGTGGCGTTGACCCGGATCCCGCTGCCGGCAGTCTCCAGGGCCAGGCAGGCCGTCAAGGCATTCACGCCGCCCTTGGCCGCGCCATACGGCACGCGATTGACCCCACGCGTCGCCACGGAAGACACGTTGACGATGGCGCCCGCGCCCTGCTCCAGCATGTAGGGCAGCACGCAATGGCAGCACCACAATGTAGGGAACAGCGAGCGGCGCACTTCGGCCTCGATTTCAGCCTCGGCGTAATGCTCGAAAGGCTTGGCCCAGATAGTCCCGCCGACGTTGTTGACCAGCACGTCGATGCGCCCGAAACGCGCCGTGGCGGCGGCCATCACCCGCGCGCACTCGCTGTAGTGTTCCAGGTCGGCGGTCAGCAGCAGCGCTCGCTCATGCTGCAATTCATGCACCAGCTCGGAGCGATCCACTGCGACCAGCCAGGCGCCCTCCTCCAGCAAGCGCTCGGCGACACGCCGGCCGATCCCTTGGGCAGCGCCGGTGACCAGCGCGACCTTGTTGTTAAACCGTTGAGTCATGCGGCAGTCCTCAGGCGGCATCGCACGTGGCGACGGCGTTAGCGGTGAATTTCTCGTAATGGAAGCTGGCCGGGGTCACGCCCTGCTGCTTGAAGTGCTCGCGCACCGCATCGACCATCGGCGGCGGGCCGCACAGGTACACGTCGACATCGCCGCCATTGAGGGCTTCGTCGGCCATGTGCTGGGTTACATAGCCCTGGCGCGGGTGAGTGGTGTGCGGATCAGCCACGCAGGTCACCAGGTTGAAGTCGGGCAAACGCGCGGTAAAAGCCTGCAACGCCTCGACCATCACCAGGTCCTGATCCCTCGTTACGCCGTAGATCAAGCGGATTGGGCGGGTTTCCTGGCGCTGCGCGAGCACTTCAAGCATCGACAGGAACGGCGCCAGGCCGGTACCACCGGCGAGTAACAGCAGCGGCCGCGCCACCTCACGCAGGTAGAAACTCCCCAGTGGCCCGGTGATCGCCACGCGGTCGCCCGGCTGGGCGTGCTCCAGCCAGCTGCTCATCAACCCGCCGGGCACGTGCTTGATCAGGAAGCTGGCGTGCGTGTCGCCCGGGCGACTGCTGAAGGAGTAAGCGCGTGTCTGCCCACTGTCGGGCACGCTGATATTCACGTACTGGCCGGGCAGGAATACCGGCGCCGGGTCCAGCTCGAAACTCACCTGCAGCGCGGCATCGGCATGTCGGGTGATGCCGGCCAGCGTCGCGGCAAACTGCGTGGTGCCGGTCTTGCAGGCGCTGGACGGCACCGGCACGGCGATCACGCAGTCGGACTGCGGCACCATCTGGCAGGTCAGAACCAGGCGCGCCTGCGCTTCGTCGGCGCTCAGCGCGTCGTCGATATAGTCGTCGCCCAAGTCGTAGGCGCCGGTTTCACAGCGGCATTTGCAGGTGCCGCACACACCGTCCGAGCAGTCCATGGGCAGGTTGATGCGTTGGCGGAAGGCGGCATCGAGCACCTTTTCCCCCACCTTGCAGTCGATGAAGCGGGTCACCCCATCTTCGAAGTTCAGGGCAATGGCATACGTCATGGCGGTGTCCTCAGATGTGGTAGATGTCGATGACCTGGTGGATGTAGTCGTTTTTAAGCACCACCTTCTTGCGCGTGATCAGCGGCTGCTCGGCACGGATGTCGAGGCGATAGAAGGAGGTACCGAAATAACTGTCGGTGGTTTTGTAGCGGTGGCTGAGGGTGTGCCAGTTGAAACGCAGGTCCACCTGCGAGCCGTCGTCGGCCAGCACTTCGAGGTTGCACAGCATGTGCACGGTGCGTGGCTCGGGCGTGCTGGCGCTGGAGCGCTCGGTCTTGATGCGGAAGATGCGGTCTTCCAGACCGTCACGGCTGGGGTAGTAGATCAGCGAGATTTCGCGCTGCGGGTCTTCGGTGAGGGTGTCGTGATCGTCCCAGGCGGGCATCCAGAACTCGGCCTTGGGCGAATAGCAGGCCAGCCAGTCATCCCATTGGCGGTCGTCGAGCAAGCGCGCTTCACGGTAGAGAAAATCCAGCAGGTGCTCACGGGCAAGGCTCATGGCTGCACCTCGCGGTCGCTGGCAATCAGCCCTTGCTGTTCGCGCTCGATCGCACGCTGCAGGCTTTGGGCCCAGTGCGCATGCTGGCGCACAAACAAGCCCTCGTCCTCGGTCTTGACCCCGCTGAGCTGCGGTTGCATACCCATGGCCAAGGCATTCTCATCGGCCCCTTCCACCCACTGTTTGGCGCCACGGCTGAGGTCATTCCACAGGGTGCTCGCGCCCTGGTAACCGGTCTGGCAGGCGCGGAATTCCTCGAGGTCATCCGGGGTGCCCATGCCGCTGACGTTAAAGAAGTCTTCGTACTGGCGAATCCGCGTGGCGCGCTCCTGGGCGCTTTCGCCGATGGGCGCCATGCAATAGATAGTCACTTCGGTTTTATCCACGGCGAGGGGGCGCACCACGCGGATCTGGGTCGAGAACTGGTCCATCAGGTACACATTGGGGTAGAGGCAGAGGTTGCGGGTCTGGTCGACGATAAAGTCGGCGCGCGCCTGGCCCAGGCGTTCGGCCAAGGCCTCGCGGTGAGCGTGCACCGGACGCACTTCTGGGTTGAGCAGGCGCGTCCACAGCAGGATATGCCCGTGGTCGAAGGCGTAGACGCCGCCCAGGCTTTTCGACCAGCCATTGGCGTCGACGGTGCGCGTGCCTTCGGCCTCGTAGTTGCGCCGGCCCATGGTCGCCGAGTAGTTCCAGTGCACGGAGCTGACGTGATAACCGTCGGCGCCGTTTTCGATTTGCAGCTTCCAGTTGCCGTCATAGACATAGGATGAGCTGCCGCGCAGCACCTCCAGGCCCAAAGGCGCCTGGTCGACCATCTGGTCGATGATCACGCGGGTTTCGCCCAGGTAATCGCGCAGTTCCGGCACCGCATCGCTGAGGCTGCCGAACAGGAAACCGCGATAGCTTTCAAAGCGCGCCAGGCGCTTGAGGTCATGGGAGCCGTCGCAGTCGAAGCTGTCCGGGTAGGCGCCGGTCTTGGCGTCCTTGACCTTGAGCAGCTTGCCGGCGTTGCTGAACGTCCAGCCATGGAAGGGGCAAGTGAATGAGCCCTTGTTGCCTTGTTTGCGCCGGCACAGCATGGCGCCGCGATGCGCGCAGGCGTTGACCAGGCCATGCAGCGCGGCGTGTTTGTCACGGGTAATGACCACCGGCTGGCGGCCGATCCAGGTGGTGAAGTAATCGTTGATCTCGGGCACCTGGCTTTCATGGGCCAGGTAGATCCAGCCGCCTTCGAAGATGTGTTTCATCTCCAGGGCAAACAGGTCGGGGTCGGTAAAGATGTCGCGGCGGCAGCGGAACACTCCGGTGGCGGGGTCTTCCTGTACGGACTCGCGCAATTGGCCGGCGAGTCGGTCGAGTGTACTGATCATGGGGCGGGCCCTCCGTTGTTCTTGTATCAGGCGCCCTCACCGTACGTGTTCGCCCTGCGCGTCAATATCCGCTGCCTGCACATCGTTATCCGCCAGGCGCACGTCGCTTAACGATGGCGTTTGAAGGTCTGCGACGGCAGTTCGCCGAAGCATTTGCGATAGGCCTCGGCAAACCGCCCCAGGTGCATGAAGCCATGGTCCAAAGCCACCTCGGTCACGCTGCGCGTGCTGCGTAGTTGCAAGCGTGCGTGCACGCGTTCGAGCTTGCAGCGGCGTACATAGTCGCGCGGCGACAGCCCCACCTGGCGCGCAAACAGGCTGTACAGCGAACGTTCGCTGACGTTGGCCACCGCCATCAACTGCTCGACGCTGATGTGATCGCCCAGGTGCTGCTGGATAAATTCGCGCACCGCTTCAAACCCACCGCCGTGGGCCGCCTGGGGGATCACCCGCAACACATTGCTGCCCAGCAATGCCAGCAGCTTGTTGGCCACGATGCGTTCATACAGACCCTGCGTGTGGGGCTCGGCAGCGTTTTCCGCCTCATGGCAGATCAGCCCGAGCAACGGCAGGAAGCCGCCCATTTCACTGAGCGCGTGGCGGGCCGTCGCGAAGCGGATGCCCACCTGCGGCAGGCTCCAGTGCTGCTCCAGGCAGGCGTTTTCCAGCAGGCGCACCGGCAGTTTGATGATGAATTTCTCGCAGTCGGCAGAATAGGTCAGGTCTACCGGGTCGTCCGGGTTGATCAGCAGGATTTCCCCCGGCCCGAACACGTCATCCTCACCACGGGAGCTGGAGCGGCAATGCCCGCTCAACAGGATCTGCAGGTGATAGATGGTCTCCAGCGCCACCGATGTGACCCGTACCGGAGCGCCGTAGCTGATGCGGCACAGGTCCAGGCTGGCAAAGGTGCGATGGCTGATACTCGCCCGTGGCCGGCCCTTGGGAGGCAGGCGAATGCAGTGGCTGCCCACATGCTGGTTGACGTAGTCCGACACCGCGTAGGCATCGGCACCCCGGAAAATCTGGCTGCGCTCACTCAATAGCACGGTCATGGTTGCGACTCTTTTATAGTTATTGGGCTCAGGCTGACGCGTGGGTACGGGGGCGTCCAATATGGAAAAAGTCTGAAGGGATACCCTGGAGGTATTGTCGGGCGTTCTGCGCCAGGGTTTCAGCGGTGCGCCGGGGCGCGCAGGGCTTGGGGTGAGCATGGCGTGCTAAAACTTTGAAACAATACGCTTGGCCGGATTGGACGGCCGCTCGGGTACCTAGCGATACCCCCGCGCCTGAACATCGAACAACTCGGCATAGCGCCCACCCGCCGCCATCAATTGGTGATGGCTACCCTCCTCGAGGATTCGCCCGCCGTCCAGCACGATGATGTGGTCGGCATTGCGCACGCTGGAGAAGCGATGGGAAATCAACAACGTCATGCGGCCCTTGGCGTGTTCGCGAAAGTGCTCGAACACCGCCGCCTCGGCGCCGGCGTCCAGCGCGGCCGTCGGCTCGTCAAGAATCAGCAGGTCCGCCTCCTGGCGCATATACGCGCGTGACAAGGCGACTTTCTGCCATTGCCCACCCGACAACTCCTGGCCGCCAAGCCAGCGCCCTAACGGTGTGCCGTAGGCCTTGCTCAGGCGCTCGATGAATTCAGCGGCCACCCCTTGTGTGGCGGCCGTGCGCCAGCGCGCCTCGTCGTTCAGCGCATCGACGTCACCCACGCCAAGGTTCTCGCCGACGGTCATCTGGTAGCGGATGTAATCCTGGAAAATCACCCCGATGCGCTGGCGCAGTGTCTGTTCATCCCAGTCTTGCAAGTCGCTGCCATCCAGCAGAATGCGCCCCGCGTGCGGGGTATACAGGCGCGTGAGCAGTTTGATCAGGCTGGTTTTGCCCGAGCCGTTCTCGCCCACCAGGGCCAGGCTTTGCCCCGGCGCCAAGTGCAGGTTGATGTCAGTCAATGCCGGCCGCTCAGCGCCGGGATAACTGAAGCCCACGTGCTCGCAGCGCAGACCGTCGCCGGGACGCGCGCCCTGGGTAAGCCGGCCACGGGGCACGACCACAGGGGTCAGCAGGTACTCATAAAGGTCCGACAGAAACAGGCTGTCGTCATACAGGCCGGCAATCGCGCTGAGGCTGGCGGTGATCGCGCTTTGCCCCTGCTTGAACAGCACGATGTACATGGTCATCTGGCCCAGGCTGGTCTGGCCGCGCACGGTGTCCAGCACCACCCAGGCGTAAGCCACATAAAACGCCGCGGTGCCCAGCAGGCCCAGGGCAAAGCCCCAGGCATCCCGGCGCACCGTCAACTGGTGGTCTTCGGTGTACAAGCGCCGGGCGTTGTCGCGGTAGCGCTTGAGGAACAGCGGCGCCAGGCCGAACAGTTTGACCTCTTTGGCGTGGGTTTCGTGGGACAGCAGCGATTCCAGGTAATTCTGCTGACGGGTCTCGGGCGCGCGCCGGTGGAACAGGCGAAACGCATTGCCCGAGAAATGCGTCTCGGCGAAGAACACCGGTAACGCGCCGACCACCAGAATCACCAGCGCCCACGGCGAAAAGTGCACCAACAGCACGGCAAAGCTGATCAGCGAGATCAGGTTCTGCACCAGCCCCAGGCCCTTGGTGACCAGGCTCAGCGGCCGTGTCGACGCGCCCTGGCGCACGCGCACCAGCTTGTCGTGGAACTCGGCGTCTTCAAATTGCAGGAGTGAGAGGGTCTGGGCTTTCTCCAGAATCATCAGGTTGACCTTCACCCCCAACTGCACCCGCAGCAACGATTGCTGCATGGACAACGCACGCTGGGCGGCGGCCAGCAGCGCCAACACGCCCGCCTCGGCCAGCACGTACTGCATCACTGGCCACACGGGCGCCTGGCTGCCGGCGGCATGAATCTGCATCGCGTGCACCACGCCATCGACAATGCGCTGGCCGATCCAGGCAGCCAGCGCAGGCAACAGACCGGCAACGATGGTGGCCAGCAGCAAGCCTATGAATAAGGGACGCGACGTGCCCCACACCAGCTTCAGTGCCCGGCGCGCCTGGATGGAAAACGCGCTCAATCGATTCAACAGCACCATGAATGGCATGGACTCCGTGTGGGGGGCTGGGGTGAGACGGGTGGATTATGGCAGGCGATGGCGTTGCGCACATCCAACGGTGAGGCAACAGGGGCAAGTGGTGGAGCAAGGGGCACCACGGCAGATTCTCGGCGCGCCGCAGCATGACAACCCCCGCAATCCCTATGCGCAGCCCATAACCTGCGACATTCAATCCTTGCTCAATTTGGGTATGGCCATACGGCTGCCCGCTTTGATTTCACGCAACGCCAGACTCGACTGAATAGACGCAATACCAACCTGGCGCCGCAACACTTGCTCGATAAAGTCGCTGTAGCTATCAAGGTCCTCCGCCAACACTTGGAGCACGTAGTCGGCGTCTCCGGTGATCTTGTGGCAGGCCAATACCTCTGGCAATTGCGCAATCACTGCCTCAAAGGCGTCCGGAGCGTGGTCAGCATGCGTGGAAAAGCGGATGTGCACGAATGCCATGATATCCAGCCCCAGCATTCTCCGATCAAGCGTTGCCTGATAGCCCTTTATCACCCCCGCCTCCTCCATTCTCTTGCGCCGTCGCCAGCAAGGCGTAAGGCTCAATGAAAGCCGCTCACTGAGTTCGGCATTGGAAATGCTCGCGTCCTCCTGCAATAACTCAAGAATGGCCAGATCGGTCTCATCGAGGCTGATGCGTCTGGATATATTTTTCTTCATTACGTCATTCCAGAGTTAAATCGCCCGATAAATATACAAAATCACAAAAACAAAGCAAAGAAATCGCCTCCTGACCAGAACAGAATATTTGCACTGGCTCACATTAACGGATGCGCAGAATGTTTACAGTTTTCAGTGATTCCCACCGTCTGCACCATGGCACCGAGTTGAAGGATGGCGTGCTCAAGCCGTCGTTCGAGCAGCCCAGTCGGGCCGACACCGTTCACAACCGCGTCAAGCAAGTAGGCCTTGGCCGGATTGTCGAACCCCGCGTGTTCGACCGCTCGTGTTACGTCAACGCGCACAGCGAGCGCTACGTGAGCTTCCTGGAAAGCGCCTGGTCGCAATGGTGCGCCACAGGGCGCACCCATGATGCGCTGCCACTGGTGTGGCCTGTACGTGACTTGGCCAACGATCAGGTGCCGACGTTCATTGACGGCAAACTCGGCTTCTATGCGATGGATGCCGGCTCGCCGATCACTGCCAGCACCTGGCAGGCGGTCAAGACCAGTGCCGATATCGCCCTGACGGGCCTGGCGCTTATCGATGAAGGCCATGACAGTGCCTTTGCCCTTTGTCGTCCGCCGGGCCATCACGCGGCGCGTGAATACATGGGGGGTTACTGCTATCTCAACAACGCGGCCATTGCTGCACAGCAGGCAATCACCCAGGGCGCCAAACGCGTCGCGGTGCTCGACGTCGATTTTCATCACGGTAACGGCACCCAGAACATTTTTTACCCGCGCAATGACGTGATGTTCATATCGCTGCACGGCGAGCCGGCCGTGTCCTATCCCTACTATTCGGGGTTCAGCGATGAAGTCGGCGCAGGTGTTGGCGAAGGGTTCAACCTCAACTACCCGATGCCGAAAAACACCGCCTGGGATACCTACCGCGACGCCCTGCTGCATGCCTGCAGGAAACTCCATCAATTCTCGCCGCAGGTATTGGTGATCTCACTGGGGGTCGACACCTTCAAGGACGACCCGATCAGTCACTTCCTGCTGGAAAGCGAGGATTTCATCGGGATCGGCGAGCTGATAGCGAGTGTGGGTTGCCCCACCCTGTTTGTGATGGAAGGCGGCTATATGGTCGATGAAATCGGAATCAACGCGGTGAACGTACTGCATGGCTTCGAGAGCAAGCGCGCTTGAGCATCCGCCCGAAGACGGCGTGATCAACCTGAACATATAAAAAACCTGTTCCAGAGGCTTGATCAGCAGCCGACCAAAGCCGCCCATCTGCGCACGGCCCGTTGACCTGCGAGTGACACCCCCAGGCGTGTGCAGGGGGGCCATCGCTGTCCAGATAAACCAACACCGTCACCCGCCTTTGCATCCTGACAATGGCGCTGGCTATGCACTTTTCTGCCAAAACTCAAAAACATAAGATCAAGAGGTTTTGAAATGAAATCGAATCTATCAGAGCAGGTTGAGCAGCCTGCGCTGCAGCGCACGCTCAGCAATCGTCACATCCAGTTAATGGCAATGGGCGGAGCCATTGGTACAGGTTTGTTCATGGGCTCCGGAAAGATCATCGCCCTCTCCGGCACCTCGATCATCCTTATCTACATGATCATTGGCCTGTTCGTTTACTTCATCATGCGTGCCATGGGCGAAATGCTGCTTTCCAATTTGAATTTCAAGACCTTTGCGGATTTTGCCGGCGCCTACCTGGGGCCTCGCGCTGCATTTTTTCTCGGCTGGTCCTATTGGCTTAGCTGGAGCGTTGCGGTGATCGGCGATGCCGTCGTGGTCGGCGGTTTTTTCCAGTACTGGTTTCCCCATCTGCCTGCCTGGATACCGGCTATCGGGATGCTGGCGACACTGTTTGCCTTGAACGTGCTGACGGTCAGGCTTTTCGGTGAAGTCGAATTCTGGTTCGCGATCATTAAGATCATCGCCGTCGTAACGCTTATCGGGGTCAGCATCGTACTGATTGGCAGCTCGTTCGTTTCGCCCAATGGCGTCACCGCGTCGCTGAGCCATCTGGTGGATAAGCAGGCTGCATTCCCTAATGGCTTGCTTGGTTTTTTTGCCGGCTTTCAGATGGCGATATTCTCATTTGCCGGCACCGAGTTGATCGGCACCGCTGCAGCAGAAACCCGCGCTCCGCAGAGGACGTTACCCAAGGCAATCAACTCGATTCCACTGCGAATCATCCTGTTCTACGTGTTGGCATTGGCCTGCATTATTGCCGTGACGTCCTGGCAACAGGTTTCACCGGTAAAAAGCCCTTTTGTCGAGCTTTTCCTCGTCGCAGGCTTTCCCGCAGCAGCCGGCATCGTTAACTTCGTGGTCCTGACATCCGCCGCGTCATCGGCCAACAGCGGCGTATTCTCCTCCAGCCGCATGCTGTTCGGGCTGGCGAATCAAGACAACGCTCCGGGTATTTTTCGGCGTCTATCGGGCAACAGCGTGCCTCTGTTGAGCCTGGCCTTCACGACACTGTTGATGCTGTCAGGTGTGCTCGTGCTGTTCATCGTTCCGCAAGTCATGACAGCTTTCACCATCGTGTCCACCGTGTCGGCGATCCTGGTGATCTTCACGTGGTCGACCATCCTCGCGTCTTACATTGCCTATCGCAAAAAACGTCCTGAGCTTCACGCCAAATCTGCTTACAAGATGCCAGGCGGCGTGCCAATGGCCTGGTTGTCACTGGCTTTTATGGGCTTCGTGCTCTGCCTGCTGGCATTGAGACCTGACACACGCGTGGCGTTGATGGTCATGCCGGGGTGGTTCATATGGCTGGCAATTGCCTATCAGCTGACACGTAGCAGGAAACCAAAAACCGCCGTTGAATCGGCAGGGCAATTCGGTTGAGTCAAAAGGCGTATTTCAACCGGCAACGACCACGGCAGAAAACCCCACACGTGCGCGTGTCAAAGGTTGATTAAAACAGAAGAAAATTGGACTCAAGGAAAACCTGATGACTACCGATCCAGGGCTGAGCTGCAGCCGGGCTAGCGGAGCCGGATCCTGCGTGGCTCCGGGCAGGTAGAGGCAGTACTCACTGATCAGAGGCGAGTAGCCTTTTAACTTCGGCAATGATCAAGTCGATGTTGAATGGCTTCGCCAATACCGCATCAAACAGGTCCGATCTCTGCATACCGATGTGTGCCTGAGCACCGCTCATCAAGATGATCGGCAATTGATTAGCGCAAGGGAGGGCTCGAACGGCTGTGGCAAATTCCAGGCCGTCCATCACGGGCATCATAAAGTCGGTGATGATCAAGGCAGGCCTTTCTCTATCCAGCACTTCCAGTCCTTTTCGACCATTGCTGGCAGTCACCACCATGAACCCCTCATCCTCCAGTGCGAAGC
This sequence comes from Pseudomonas edaphica, assembly GCF_005863185.1. GTDB lineage: Bacteria > Pseudomonadota > Gammaproteobacteria > Pseudomonadales > Pseudomonadaceae > Aquipseudomonas > Aquipseudomonas edaphica. The sequence goes on along the minus strand of NZ_VBVZ01000051.1, from coordinate 764 downwards.
TGAGAATGTCAGCGATCAAATACTCGTCATCGACGACCAGGATGGTGGTCATGTTAATTCAACCCACTCAAAAGCTTAAGAAAGTGAACCGGGCGATGTCCCAGTGGGGGCTGAAGGTTCATGTCTCGAAGCCTTTTTCAGGAAAACATCGCGATCTTGGATGACAACCTCAAATCTGGAGGGGTCATAAGAGCTATCTCGTACCTTAAGAATGGAAAGCGTCCTGCTTAGTTCAGAGTGATTCTCAGAGAACCGCATCAGCATCAAGTTATCGACGATGCTGGACAGGTCAGAGTTCGGCGCGCTGACCTCGGAGCCAAATAGATCACGCATTTCCCAGGACGCGAATACGGTTACGCCCCTGGAGCGCAGTTCATTCATCAGCGCACTCAAGAAGTCAGTAATTCGCGCCGGATTTGTAGAAACTCGTGTCATACCGCTAAGGCTATCGATGAACAGGCGCTTGATGCCCTTCTCTTCTACAAGACTCAACAAGCGTGCGCCCAACCCATCCAGCAACCCCTCAGTGGTAGGCTGCCAGGCAATGCTCAGGGCGCCGCTGTTCTCCATGCCTTGGATATCGATACCCAATGATTGGCCTTTGAGTCGCAACCGTTGCGGGCTTTCATAAAAGCCAAAATGCAGTCCCGGAGCATCCACCGTCGACTCGGCCAGAAACTTCAGGCCCAGCGTCGTTTTACCAATGCCGGAGGGGCCCATGACCAGAGACACGCTGGAACTGTAAAGGCCGCCCCCCAATATGC
>NZ_VBVZ01000519.1 GCF_005863185.1 Pseudomonas edaphica | reverse complement strand
GGTATTGAGGCAGCGTCTGAAATCGCCGAGAACGGACTCAACGTCCCGCGTCTTTGAATCCATGGCCGCCAGCACCAGCAGGCCAATGGTCTGACCGGTGGCGGCGATCAAAAGACAACCCTATAAGTCGGAAAAACCATCTGCAATCCCTCGCACTGTGTGATCAGGCGAAGGACTTTGCAGAGATTTTCAGGACAACTCTGTAGAGCTTATCCGGCGTTTACGTGGGAAGTTTCAACGGCCTTCGTGCGCTCCCGCCCAAGCACCAGGCTGCACAGCGCCGGCAGGAACAACAGCGTCAACACGGTGCCTACCAGCACCCCGCCAATCAGCACGTAGGCCAGGGACGACCAGAACACCGACAGCGTCAACGGAATAAACGCCAGCGCCGCCGCCAATGCGGTCAGGATCACCGGCCGCGCCCGGCGCACGGTGGCTTCGATAATCGCCTCGCGCACCGCCATGCCATGGTCCTGGTTCTGGCGGATCTGGTCGGTAAAGATCAGCGTGTTGCGCATCAGAATGCCGCCGATGCCGATCAGGCCCAGAATCGCGTTGAACCCGAACGGCTGGTTGAACAGCAGCAGGGTCGGCACCGCGCCAATCAAGCCGAGCGGCGCAGTGGCGAAGACCATGAACATCACGCCGAACGAACGCACCTGGAACATGATCACCGTGAGGGTCAGCAAAATCATGATCGGGAACAGTGCCGCCAGCGCCACGTTGGCCTTGGCGCTTTCTTCCACCGGGCCGCCGATCTCGATCTGGTAACCGGCGGGCAGCTTGGCGATCAAGGGTTGCAGGTCTTTGTACACGGCCATTTCCACGTCGGGCGGTTGCACGCCGTCGATGATGTCGGCGCGCACTTCCACGGTGCTTGCACGGTTGCGCCGCTTGAGGATCGGCTCTTCCATCACCGCCTGGAAGTGCCCGACCTGGGCCAGCGGCACCGAGGTGCCGGCGCTGTTGGTGAGGGTCATGTTGTTGAGGTTGCCGAGGTTCTCGCGCTGGTTGCCCTGGGCACGCGCGACCACCGACACGGTGCGGTTGCCTTCGCGCACTTCGGTGATCGGGTTGCCGCTGAGCAAGGCGTTGAGCTGGGATTTGACCTCGTTGGGCGTGAAGCCCAGCAGGCGCAGGCGGTCCTGGTCCAGCACCAGCCGATAACCGCTGGTGCGTTCGCCCCAGTCGAGGAAAGCGTCCCTGGTCAACGTGTTGGCCGCCACGACGCGGCGCACGTCTTCGGACACCCCGCGCAGCACATCCAGGTTCGGCCCGGACACACGAAACACCACCGGGAACGGCACCGGCGGGCCGAACAGCAATTGCGTGACGCGTACCCGCGCTGCCGGGAATTCACCGGCGGCAATGCGTTCACGCATGCGCACTTTCAATGCGTCACGGGCATGGGAGTCCGGGGTTTGCACAATCAGTTTGGCAAAGGCCGGGTCGGGCAGTTCGGGGTTCAGCGAAAGGAAAAAGCGTGGCGCACCGCCGCCCACATAGGTGTCGACCAGGCTGGTTTGCGGTTCTTGCAGCAAGGCTTTTTCCAGCTGCGCCGCCACCGCTTCGGTGCTTTTGAAGGCGCTGCCGGGCGGCATATACACCTCAAGGATCAGCTCGGAACGGTCGGAGTTGGGGAAAAATTGCTTCTTCACCACGCCTATGCCCAGCACGCAGAGCACAAAGGCGCCGACCACCAGGCCGGTGACCAGCCAGCGTTGGCGCACACAGGCTTCGACCAGGCTGCGCAGTTTCTGGTAATACCGGCCGGCGTAAATGGCGTCATGGCCGCCTGGCACCGGTTTGATCTGCGGCAGCAACTTCACGCCCAGGTACGGCGTGAACACCACGGCCACCAGCCAGGACGAGATCAGCGCAAAGCCGACGATCCAGAAGATATTGCCGGCATATTCGCCGGCGCCGGAGCGCGCAAAGCCCACCGGCAGAAAGCCGATGATGGTCACCAAGGTGCCGGTGAGCATCGGCGCCGCGGTGGAACTCCAGGCAAACGTGGCGGCGTGAATCCGGTCAAACCCTTCTTCGAGTTTTACCACCATCATCTCGATGGCGATGATCGCATCGTCCACCAGCAAACCCAGGGAAATAATCAGCGCGCCCAAGGTAATGCGGTCAAATTCACGCCCGGTGAGCAGCATGATCACAAACACCACCGACAAGGTCAGCGGCACCGCGGCGGCCACCACCAGCCCGACGCGAAAGCCCAGGGCCAACAGGCTGATTACCATCACTACGGCCAGGGCGACGAAGAATTTGAGCATGAACTCATTCACCGCCAGGCTGATGTTTTTCGCCTGGTCGGAGACCTTGGCGAAGTTCACGCCCAGCGGCAGGTCCGCCTGGATTCTGGCTTCCTGGGCCTTGAGGCTTTTGTCCAGTTCCAGGCCGTTCCAGTGCTTCTCCATGATCACGCCAAGCATCAGCGCCGGGTCGCCCTGATGGCGGATGCGATAGCTGGGCGGGTCTTCATAACCACGGCTCACGCTGGCCACATCGGCAATGCGCAGTACGCGGCCGTTGACTTCCAGCGGTACGTTTTCGATCAGCGCCAGGCTGTCGAAGGCGCCGTCGATGCGAATATAGGCACGCGCGCCAGCGGTTTCGACAAAGCCCGACGGCGCCACGGCGTTCTGTGCGGCGAGGGCGGCGAAGATCTGGTCCGGCTTGATGCCCAGCGTGGCCAGGCGCTCATAAGAGAACTCGACAAATATCCGCTGCGCCTGCTCGCCGAGGATATTGACCTTCTTCACGCCCGGCAGGTTGAGCAAGCCCTGGCGCAAGTCTTCGGCCATCTGCACTTGCTGGCGATGGGGCAGGTGCTCGGCTTCCAGCGCATACAGGGCGAAATACACATCGGAATATTCGTCATTGAAGAACGGCCCGATCACGCCTTTGGGCAGTTTCGCCGCTTCGTCGCTGAGCTTTTTGCGGGTCTGGTAGAACAGGTCCTGGATCTCACTGGGGCGCGTGGATTCCTTGTAGGTCATGCGCATCGACACAAAACCCGGCTGGGCGATGGTCTCAACGCGGTCGTAGTAGTCCAGTTCCTGCAGGCGTTTTTCCAGGCGGTCGGCGACTTGCTCCTGCATCTCCTGGGCGGTGGCGCCGGGCCAGGCGGCGGTGATGGTCATGACCTTGACGGTAAACGACGGGTCTTCAGCGCGCCCCAGCTTGCCGAACGAGAAGATCCCGGCGGCGAGGATCGCAATGATCAGAAACAGCGTGACGGCGCGGTGCTTTACCGCCAGTTCGGAGAGGTTGATGCCGCGCATGCTCAGTGGTCCTGTTTACGGTTGAGGGCCAGTGCCTGGGCCGGCAGCAGGCGCACCGTGTCGCCGCTGTGCAGCAAGTGCGCGCCGAGGGCGACGACGATTTGGCCGGGCGTTACGCCGCTGTCGAGCAGCGCGTCTTCCTGGCCAAGGCTGGCGACTTTGACGGGGGCGAAGCTGACCTTGTCGTCCGCGCCAATCACCCACACGCCGGTGCCTTGCCCCGCATCCTGCAACGCGCCGATGGGCACGCGGGTTTGCTGGGCCTGGCCATTGCCTTGCAGGCGCACGGTGATGGTGGAGCCGAGGGCGAAACGGTCGACGGCGCCATGCAGCACGTAGCGTGCGCGGTAGGTGCGAGTGGTGGGGTCGGCGCTCGCCGACAGCTCGCGCAGGGTGGCCGTCACGGCCTGGTCCTGTGCGCCGAACGGGAAGGCCAGGGCTTTTTGCGCGGCTCGGTCGCGCTGGTTTTCCGGCAGGTTGACGATGGCTTCGCGGGCGCCGTCGTGGGCCAGGCGCGCCACGATCTGGCCTTCGGCGACCACTTGGCCGCGATCCACGCGCACATCGGTGATGATGCCGTCGCCGTCGGCCTTGAGCACCGAGTAAGTGCGGCGGTTTTCGATCTGGCTGGCATCCGATTGCGCCGCGGCCAGTTCGGCTTCGGCCACGCGCAGGTTGGTCGCCGACTGGTCGAAGATCTGCCGCGACACGGCGCCGGTGCTGGCCAGGCGCTGGTAACGGTTTTCGTCATCACGGCGCTGGCGCAATTGCGCCTGGGCAGCGTTGACGCGGTTTTTGGCCGAGCGCAGGGCCAGTTCGAAGTCGCCGATGTCCAGCACCAGCAAGGTGTCACCACGGGCGACGTGCTGGCCGGGGTCGACCTTGCGTTCGATGACTTTGCCGCTGACCCGGAAGCCCAAATCGCTTTCGGTGCGCGCCGCGACCACGCCGGTGTAGGCGCTTTGCTGGGTGCCGGCGGCTTCTACCTTGGCGGCCAGAACGGGACGCGGCAGCGGCACTTCAGCAGCGGTGTCGGCCTTGCTGTTGCAGCCGCTGAGGATAATCAACAGGGCCAGGGGCGTGAGAAGACGCAGGGGAAGAGGGTGCATGGCGGGCTCCAGGGGTGGCCAATGGATAAAAAA
>NZ_VBVZ01000518.1 GCF_005863185.1 Pseudomonas edaphica | reverse complement strand
CAGGCTCCAGCTTTCGTATTGGGCGGCGAGCACCAGGAACGCCAGCAGTACGCAGAGCGGGAACACGAACAGCGCGGTATTGCCCGAGAGGATTTGCTGATAGGTCAGGTCGGTCCACTCGTAGGTCATGCCGTTGGGCAATTCATCTTTGAGCAGTTTCTCAATCGCCGCCTGAGCCTGGCCGGAGCTGTAGCCCGGTGCGGCGTTGCCGTTGATTTCGGCGGTGATAAAGCCGTTGTAGTGCATCACGCGGTCCGGCCCCGAGGTGTCGCTGACCTTGATAAAGGTCGCCAGAGGGATCATCTCGCCCTTGTTGTTACGCACTTTCAGCTGGCCGATCTGGTCTTCATCCAGGCGGAACTGCTGGTCTGCCTGCACGTTGACCTGGTAAGTACGGCCAAAGCGGTTGAAGTCGTTGGCATACAACGAACCCAGGTAGATCTGCAGGGTGTCGAAGATGTCGCTGATCGCCACGCCATGGGTCTTGGCTTTTTCGCGGTCGATGGCAGCATCGACCTGCGGTACGTTGACCGTGTAGCTGGTGAACAGGCCGAACAATTCAGGCGTGGTACGGCTCTTGGTGATGATGTTCTGCACTTCCTTGTACAGCTCGTCGTAACCCAGGTTGCCACGGTCTTCGATTTGCAGGCGGAACCCGCCGATCGTACCCAGGCCCTGTACCGGCGGCGGTGGGAAGATCGCCATGTAGGCTTCCTCGATGCTGCTGTATTTGCCGTTCAATGCACCGGCAATTGCGCCAGCGGACATGCTCGGGTCTTTACGCTCATCGAAGGGCTTCAAGGTCACGAACACGATGCCGCTGTTCGGACTGTTGGTGAAGCCGTTGATCGACAGGCCCGGGAAGGCGACGGCGGCTTCCACGCCGGGTTGTTTCAGCGCGATGTCGGACATGCGCTTGATCACGTCTTCGGTACGGTCCAGGCTCGCGGCGTCCGGCAATTGCGCAAAAGCCACCAGGTACTGCTTGTCCTGGGCCGGTACGAAACCGGTTGGCGTGTGGGCAAAGCCCAGCCAGGTCAGGACCATCAGGCCGGCGTACAGGAACAGCGCGATACCACTGCCGCGAATCACCCGGCGTACGGTGCCCACATACCCATGGCTGGCTTTCTCGAAGAAGCGGTTGAATGGGCGGAACAACCAGCCACCCAACAGCTTGTCGAGCACCTTGGAGAAGCGATCCTTCGGCGCGTCATGGCTGCGCAGCAACACGGCGGCCAGGGCAGGGGACAAGGTCAGCGAGTTGAATGCCGAGATCACCGTGGAAATGGCAATGGTCAACGCGAACTGCTTATAGAACTGACCGGTCAAGCCGCTGATAAAGGCCGCTGGAATGAACACCGCACACAGCACCAACGCGGTCGCGATGATCGGGCCGGTTACTTCGCTCATGGCCTTTTCGGTGGCCGGGAACGGTTCGAGTCCCAACTCGATATTTCGCTCGACGTTCTCCACCACCACGATGGCGTCGTCCACCACGATACCGATGGCCAGTACCAGGCCGAACAGCGACAGTGCGTTGAGCGAGAAGCCAAACAAGTGCATCACCGCAAAGGTACCGATCAACGATACCGGCACCGCCACCAATGGAATAATCGAGGCGCGCCAGGTTTGCAGGAACAGGATCACCACCAGCACCACCAGAATCAGTGCTTCGAACAGGGTGTGAACCACCGCCTCAATAGAGCCACGCACGAAGATGGTAGGGTCATAGACGATGCTGAAATCCATGCCTTCCGGGAAGCTCTTTTTCAGCTCCGCCATCTTGGCGCGTACTTCGTTGGAGATCTCGATGGCGTTGGAACCTGGGCGCTGGAAGATCGGGATCGCCACCGCCGGCTGGTTGTTGAGCAACGAGCGCAGCGCATACTGGCTGGAACCCAGCTCTACCCGTGCAATGTCTTTAAGGCGGGTGATTTCACCGTTGGCGCCGGAGCGGATAATGATGTTCTCGAACTCCTCCTCCGTCACCAGGCGGCCCTGAGTGTTCACCGACAACTGGAAGCTGGTGGCATTCGGTGCAGGTTGCGCACCCAGGGCACCGGCGGCCACTTGACGGTTCTGCTCGCGAATGGCGTTGACCACATCGGTGGCGGTCAGGTTGCGCGAAGCGGTTTTGTTCGGGTCCAGCCATACACGCAGGGAGTAGTCGCCCATGCCGAACAACTGCACGTCACCCACACCGCCCAAACGGGCCAACTCATCCTTTACGTTGAGCAAGGCATAGTTGGACAGGTAGAGCATGTCGTAACGCTTGTCCGGCGAGGTCAAGTGCACAACCATGGTCAGGTCAGGGGAAGCCTTGTCGACCGTAATACCGATGCGCGTCACTTCCTCAGGCAGCTTGGGCTGCGTGCGCGTCACACGGTTCTGCACCTGCACCTGCGCGTTATCCAGGTCGGTGCCCAGGGCGAAAGTGATGGTCAGGGTCAGCTTGCCATCGGCAGTCGACTGCGAGGACATGTACAGCATGTTCTCGACGCCGGTAATGGCTTGCTCCAACGGAGCGGCCACGGTTTCACCGATGACTTTGGGGTTGGCGCCCGGGAAGTTGGCACGTACCACAACGGTGGGCGGCACCACTTCCGGGTATTCGCTGATCGGCAGTTGGAACAGCGAGATCGCACCGGCGATCAAAATCAACAGCGACAGCACCGCTGCGAAGATCGGCCGCGAAATGAAGAACTTGGAAAAATTCATCTTGAGTTGTATCCCTTAACCGCGTGGAGTCGCGACGGCTGCGAGCTTGGGCGCGGCTTTATCCGGCGCCATTTGTTCCAGGTTGCTGGCTTCAAGCGCTTGTCGTTGTTGTGCCAAGGCGGCGAGGGTTTCCTTGCTGGCCATCGGGATCGTTTCCGGCGCAACCGGCGAACCCGGACGAATGCGCTGCAAGCCCTTCACGACGATGGTGTCGTCCTTGGTCAAACCGCTGCGCACGATGCGCAGGCCTTCGATCTTCGGCCCCAGTTCCACCGAGCGATAAGCCGGCTTGTCACCGTCCATCACCAGCACGAACTTCTTGCCAAGGTCGGTGCCCACCGCTTCGTCGTTGATCAGCACGGCGGAGTAGGTGCCGCTGCCGACCAACTTCAAGCGGGCATACAGGCCCGGGGTGTATTCGCCCTTGCTGTTATCGAACACGGCGCGACCACGGATGGTGCCAGTGGCCGGGTTGACCTGGTTGTCGACGAAGTTCATCTGGCCCAGGTGCGGGTTGCCGGTTTCGTTGGACAGGCCCAGGTACACAGGAGTGGTCGCGCCACGGCGGCCTTCACGAGCCAGCTCGGTGTATTTGAGGTAGACGCGCTCGTCGGCGTCGAAGTAGGCGTAAACCTTGTCGGTAGAGACCACGCTGGTCAGCGGCGTGGTGTCGGCGGTCACCAGGTTGCCGGCGGTGATTTCAGCACGGCTGACGCGGCCACTGATCGGCGAGGTCACGCGGGTGAAACTCAGGTTCAGCTTGGCCAGGTCCAACTGCGCCTGGATCCCGGCGACAGCGGCGCGAGCTTCCTGGGCGGCGGTGGTGCGCGAGTCAGCCAGTTCGGCGGAGATCGCATTGCTCTGACGCAGACGCTCGCCGCGTTGCGCTTCGTTATCGCTGCGGCTGGCGGCGGCTTTGGTTTGTGCCAGTTGGGCTTCGAGGCGGCGCACCTCTGCCTGGAACGGGCGCGGGTCGATCTGGAACAGCAGGTCGCCTTTCTTCACCAGAGCGCCTTCGGTGAAGGCCACCTGGTCGATCTGGCCGGACACGCGCGGACGAATTTGCACGGTTTCCGGGGCTTCCAGGCGACCGGTGAATTCATCCCACTCGTTGACCGGCTGTTCCAGCACCTTGGCCACACTGATTTTCGCGGGGGGCATGGCGGCCGCTTGATCCGGGGTCTTACCGCAGGCGCTCATCACCACCACGGCCAAAATCGCCAAGGGGAAGCGCAAGTGTTTGAGTGACTGTTCCATGAGGTGCATCCGCCAATGTATTTGAGATGGGCGGATCATGCGCGGCGAGGTGCTATGTCACGAATCGAATGAAACAAAGGTAACTATCATTCGGAATGATATAAGCGAGAGGCTAGCCCTCTAGAATGGCGTTTTCGTTAGGGAGCTATCAATAGGTGTGATGACAAAGGTGTATTGCGTAGCGTGCAAGGAACGAGGCTCACAACCCGCTGTCGTTGCCTCGCAACCAGATGAATCCACTCCTTCAACCGTCTGACGGTGGCGTCAGGCTGCCACGCTTACTAGCAGTCAGCCCTCCCAAAAAGTACATCAACCCGCCCGCCACAACAAAAACCACCAACATATAAAACATGCTGTACGCCGGCTGCGTAGCCAACACCCACCCACACAACACCGGCCCCAACGCCGCGCCGACATTGCCCAGGTTCTGCGCGGCGTAGTACATGCCGCGCAGAACCTGGGC
>NZ_VBVZ01000517.1 GCF_005863185.1 Pseudomonas edaphica | reverse complement strand
TGAACGAAATTGTGTAACTTTACTGTTCTCTAAGCGTCTGTTTAACGGGTCAACCAGGCCCCCCGTTTTTTTCTCATTTTGTGGATACCTCATGTTATCGAACAAGTCCTTGGCACTGGCGCTGTGCCTCACTATTACTGGCTGCGCACAAACACCACAAAGTGATGCCGAAGGTGGGCACTGGTGGTCATTTGGATCTGACAAGGCTGCTACCAAGGACGCCGTGACACAAACCGACGCCAAGCCGGATGCCAAACCTGCCGCCGGCGCCAAGCCTGTCGAACCTGTGGCCGCCGCTGCTGCTCCAGCGCCTGCACCGGTAGCCAAGGCTGACACCGGCTTCAACTGGTGGCCGTTCGCTGCCAAAAGCGCCGACGAAAAAGCGGCGGATGCCAAAGCCGACCTGAAAGCCGACCTCAAGGCCGCAACCCCTGCTTCCACGCCGGATGCTGCGCCTGCCGTCGCCAAGACCGACACCGAAACCAAATGGTGGTGGCCGTTCGAAAGCAAGCCAAAGCCACTGGCCAAGGTTGATGTGACCAACGTGCAGATGCCCGATCCGAAAATCACCCAAGCCTGGCTGGATGATTATGAGCCGCGTCTGCGCGCCGCCATCAAGGACAGCAACCTGCAACTGGAACGTCGTGACAACGTATTGGTCGTGATTGCCCCGGTGGACGGCTCCTACAACCCGAAACGCCCGGCAATGCTGCTGCCGGTCACACTCGGCCCGTTCACACGCGTTGCCAAAGCTGTTGAAGCTGACCCCAAGACCGCGGTCCTGGTCCTGGGTCACGTTGATGCCACAGGTACCGCCCCGGCCAGCCAGGCGTTGACCAAAGAACGTGCGCAATCCATTGCCTCTATCTTCAGCCTCAGCGGCTTGAAGCAGGATCGCTTGATGCTGCGCGGTATGGGCGACCTGATGCCGCGTGCCGCCAACGACAGCAATCAGGGGCGTGCGCTGAACCGTCGCATGGAGATCATGTTCACTCAGCGTACAACTATGTTGGCGCTGCTGAGCAAGTACAACTCGGGCAAACCACCGGGCGCTGACATGGTCGCTGTGCAAACTGCGCCAGCCCCTGTGCCGGCTCCGGCTGCGAAAAAAGCGGCTCCGGCGAAAAAAGCCCCGGCCAAGAAAGCTGCCGCCAAGCCAGCTGCGAAAAAAGCCGCTGCCAAGCCTGCCGCGAAAAAAGCCGCACCGAAGGCTGCCGCCCCGGCTGCGAACGACCAGGCGAAAAACTGATCCGTTGAAACAGAAGGATAAAGCTGCATGACCCAGGCACTGGCCGATATGCGCCGTGACTACACACGGGACGGTTTGAGCGAGGCCCAGGCCCCGGACGAGCCGTTTGCGTTGTTCCACCAATGGTTTGGCGATGCGGTGAAAACCGAGCAGCCACCGGTGGAGGCCAATGCCATGACCCTGGCAACGGTCGACCAGGACGGTCGCCCGCACTGTCGCATCCTGCTGCTCAAGGGCCTGGATGCACAGGGTTTTACCTTCTTCACTAACTATCAGAGCGCCAAGGGTGAACAACTCGCGGCGCGGCCGTTTGCGGCCATGACCTTCTTTTGGCCCTCCCTGGAGCGCCAGGTGCGCATCGAAGGGCGGGTGGTCAAGGTCACGCCTGAAGAGTCGGATGCCTATTATCAGGTCCGGCCTTTGGGCAGCCGTCTTGGCGCCTGGGCATCGCCGCAAAGCCAAGTCATTCGTGACCGTGAAGAGCTGCAGGAGCTGCTCAAGCAGACCGAACAGCGTTTCAGCGATACCCAACCCGACTGCCCCGAGCATTGGGGTGGCTATCGTTTGTTGCCTGAGCGCATCGAGTTCTGGCAAGGCCGCGCCAGTCGCCTGCATGACCGCCTGAACTATCGCCTGCAAGCGGGCGAGTGGACGCGCGAGCGCCTGGCGCCCTGAGCTACACCTTTCGTCATTCCATCTGAATGGTGATCATCACGCCGAAGTCTCTACACAGAGGCTTCGGCGTTTTTGATTGCGTGACTACAATAAAGAGCGCTTCCACGTGATTTTTGGATCGGGGCGGGAGCTACCGTTCGTCGAGTTTTTTGGTGCTGGCAGTCTGTACTCAGGCTGAATGAAAGCAATTTTCTGGCGTGCTTGCCGTGACAGGCGCCAAGCAGCGGCGTCTAATGAACACCTGTCCTTTGGAGTTGATGCTATGCGTAAGTCTGTTTTACTAGTTGCCTGCTTTACCACCTTGTCGTTGCTGTTGGGTGGCTGCGCCTCGAGTCTGACCGGCGACTCGTACTCCCGTGACGAGGCGCGTCGTGTACAGACCGTTCGTATGGGCACCATTGAATCCCTGCGTCCGGTGAAAATCGAAGGCACCAAGACCCCAATCGGCAGTGTTGCCGGTGCAGTGGTCGGCGGCGTTGGCGGCAGCGCGATCGGTGGTGGCCGTGGCAGTATCGTCACTGGCGTTATCGGTGCGGTTGCCGGTGGCTTGCTGGGTTCCGCCGCTGAAGAAGGACTGACCCGCACCCAGGGTGTTGAAGTTACCGTTCGCGAAGACGACGGCAGCATGCGCGCCTACGTCCAGGCCGTCGACCCTAACGAAATCTTCCGCATTGGCGACCGCGTGCGCATCATGACGGTTAACGGCACCAGCCGTGTAACGCGCTAAGCGCTGGTTGTAGAAACGCAAAACCCCAACCGGGTGACGGGTTGGGGTTTTTTATTGCCTGCGGTTTTTTGAGAAAGTGCAGGCAATAAAAAAACCGCTTTAGTAGGGCGGTTTTTATTGCAAGCCATGTCTAAGTTTGCCTGTGGCGAGGGAGCTTGCTCCCGTTGGACTGCGTAGCAGTCCCATGCTTTTAAAGCAAAGAGCAGGGGCCGCTACGCGACCCAGCGGGAGCAAGCTCCCTCGCCACAGTTACAGTGTCCGGGCAGGCATTCGCGCGGATACTTCACACCTGAAAGTGCTTCACCATCGTATTCAACTCATGCGCCAGGCTGGCAAGCGATTGCGAAGCGGCGGTGGTCTGAGTCGAGCCTTCGGCGGACTGAATCGACAACTGTTGAATATTCAGCAAGTTGCGGTCGACCGCCCGGGCAACGTCAGCTTGCTCCGCCGCCGCCGTGGTAATCACCAGATTGCGGTTGTTGATCTCGTCATTAGCGGCAAGGATATCCGCCAGCGCTTGCTGCGCCAGTTCGGCCAGGCCAATGGTTTGCTGGGTCATGGTGCTGCTGTCGAGCATGGTGTTGACGGTGCTGGCGGTGTTGGTCTGGATGCTGCCAATCATCTGTTCGATTTCCTGGGTCGATTGCGCGGTGCGATGGGCGAGGGCGCGTACTTCGTCGGCGACCACGGCAAAACCACGGCCCGCATCACCGGCCCGCGCCGCTTCGATGGCCGCGTTCAGTGCCAATAAATTGGTTTGCTCGGCAATGGTGCGGATAACGTCGAGCACTTTGCCGATGCCTTTGGCCTGCTCGGCCAGGCCGCCCACTTGGCTGGAGCTTAGCTCTACACCACGGGTCAGGGCCTGGATGGAACTCAGTGCCTCGACCATACGTTGCTGGCCTTTCAAGGCGATGCTGCGCGACGCCTGGGACAGGTCGGAGGTGGTGGCGGCATTCCGGGCGACCTCTTCAATGGCCGTGGTCATCTCGGTGACGGCCGTGGCGGCCTGCTCGATCTCGCCATGTTGCTGCTGCAGGTCGCGGCTGCCCTCGGCAGTAACGGCATTCAGTTCCTCGGCCGCTGCCGCCAGTTGGCTCGACGAGCCGGTTATTTGCCGCAGTGTCTGCACCAGGTTATTACGCATGGTCTCTTGTGCCCGCAACAGGCGTGTGGCTTCGTCATTGCCGGTCGGGTTGATGGGCTGGCTGAGATCGCCCTTGGCGATGGTTTCAGCCACCCGTACCGCCTCAATGATGGGGCCGGTGATGCTGCGGGTCAGCAGCCAGGCCACCAGCACCGTGCCGCCACTTACCAGCACGATGACGATGGCGATACCGCCCACGGCATGCTGGTACGCGGCCACGGAAGTCTGGCCGGCAAGTTCTGCGCCCTTGTTGGCGAGGTCGATCAATTGATCGAAGTTCTTGGTCATCTGCTCATAGCTTTCTCGAATGCTGTTGAGAAAGTCACGGGCGCCAGCCTTGTCACCTGAGCGCGAGCGTTTGAGCATCTCGGTGTGGTTCTTGGCGTACCCTTCCAGGCTCTGGTTAAACACGTCCAGGCGCGATTTTTCCTCCGGCGTGCGCAACAGCGCTGCATATTGAGCCAGTTGCTCCTTGACGCTTTTCAGGCGACCCGCGGATTTGTCTTCGTAGGTCTGCATATCGGCGTCGCTGGCGGACAGGATGTGCGCCATTTCCCCCAAGCGAAAACGATCCAGCGAGGCATTGGCCAGGGCGAGGATCCTCACGCGCTGCATCCAGTTGTTTTGGATGTCGGCAGCCTGGGACTGCAC
>NZ_VBVZ01000516.1 GCF_005863185.1 Pseudomonas edaphica | reverse complement strand
CTATCGAGCGATCCGCAGCCTTGCCGCCCCACAGGTTGCCGAGTGTCAGGCCCACGCCGAACAGCACGAGCATGGCGGTGATGTAAGGGGTGGAGGCGTGGGTTTCGCTGCTGAGGATGGGCGCGATGTAGGTGAAGACGGTGAACATGGCGCCCGAGCCGATGACGGTGAGGGCCAGTGCGCCCAGCACCGGGCCACGGCCCAATACGCGGATTTCGGCCATCACGCTGACGTGTGGCGGCGCCTTGAGGTTGGGCAGGGCGAACCACAGCGCGGCCATGGCGACAACGCCGAGGCCGGTAATGCCCCAGAACGCGGTGCGCCAGCCGAACAGTTCACCGAACCAGGCGGCCAGCGGCACGCCGCCGATGGTCGCGAGGGTGAGGCCCATAAACATCGCGGCCACCGCGCCGGCGCGTTTCTCCGGGGCGACTACGCTGGCGGCGACCACGGAGCCCACGCCAAAGAACGCGCCGTGGTTCAGTGAGGTCACGACTCTGGCGATCATCAGGCTGTAATAGTCGGTGGCCAGGGCGGACATCAGGTTGCCCAGGGTGAAAATCGCCATCAGCCCGATCAGCAGGTAGCGCCTGGGGATCTTGCCGGTGGTCAGGGTCATCAGTGGCGCGCCGAGCAGCACGCCCATGGCGTATGCACTGACCAACAGGCCGGCGGCGGGAATCGAGACGCCGAGGTCGGCGGCGATGCCCGGTAACATGCCCATGGGGGCGAACTCGGTGACGCCGATGCCAAAGGCACCCATGGCGAGTGCAACGAGGGGTGGATTGATACGCATGGAAGGCTCCTTATCTATGCCGCCAATGCTACGATCCAGCGATTGAAGGCGGTAGATGGCGTTTTTGGCAATCACCTTTGCGTAAGGGGCACAAATGGACTTCAACGGCAGGTCAGGTGAGATGTTGGTATTCGCCAGCGTGGCGCAGGAGGGCAGCCTGTCGGCGGCGGCGCGTGCGTTGGGGCTTACGCCGTCGGCGGTCAGCCGGATTATCGCGCGTGCCGAACAACGCCTTGGCACTCGGCTGCTGTTGCGCACCACCCGCGCGATCACCTTTACCGCCGAGGGCGAGGCGTTCCTGCGCGGTGCGCGGCGTATCCTGGCCGACATGGACGAGGTGGAAGAGGCGATTGCCGACCAGGGCGTGCCCAGGGGTCGGTTGCGGGTCAGCGCCGCCCTGGGCCATGGGCGCATGACGATCGTGCCCTTGGTGGCCGCCTTCAGTGCGCGCTACCCGAACATCGTGGTCGACCTGACCCTGGGCGACGAGGTGGTCGACATTCTTGGCGGCCAGGCCGATGTGGCGATACGCTTTGGCCATTTGCCCGACAGCCCGCTGACCGCGCGCAGGCTCGGCGAAACCGGCCAGGTGGTGGTGGCCTCGCCCGAGTACCTGCAGCGCCACGGCACCCCGCAGCAACCCGAAGACCTGCTGCGGCACAATTGCCTGCGCTTCAACTTCCGGCGTGCCGAACCCAACTGGCCGTTTATGCGCGACGGCCAAGCGTATTCCTTGAAGGTGAGCGGCAACATCGAATGCAGCAGTGGTGAGGCGCTGGCACAGCTTGCGCGTGTGGGCGCCGGTATTGCGCGTATCGGTGAGTTCACCGTCAGCGAAGACCTGCGGCGCGGCGAGTTGATACCGCTGCTGCAAGCCTGGAACCCCGGCGACGTTGAGCCGATTCACGCGGTGTTCGTCGGCGGCGCGGCGATGCCGGCGCGAGTGCGCTTGTTTGTGGACTTTTTGCTCGAACATCATCAGTTGTAAGCGTCGGCTCGGGGGCGCCATGAGGCGCGGCAATATGAACCGTTCTCGTGCGCATAATCTGTTGCTGCGCCGGTTTATAACTGCTTGTATCCTTGCCCGCGAAAAAGGGCGAATGGTTGCCGCCGGTGCCCAGGTCCACTGTCCGCTGTTATGGAAAACCGTGCTTGCCAAAGGTAGCAATGTGAAGCGTGATACCCACCTGGTTGTGCTTTTGCTGGCCGTTATCGGTTGCTCCCTGGGGTCATTGACGGTCTGGAAGGTGTTTGCCTCTCGAGATCGCGCCCTGCAGGAGGTGGACGTCCATGGCCTGAACCTTACCCAGGCGCTGTCGACTTATTCCGAAGGCATCGTGCGCCAAAGTGCGTTGCTGTTGCTCGGGCTTGTCGAGCGTCTGGAAACCGAAGGCAGCGGGCCGGCGCAGATTCAGCGGCTGAGTACGTTGATCAACCGCCAGCAGCCGCTGATGCCACAGCTCAGTGGTGTCACGATCTACGATCAACAGGGGCACTGGTTGATGTCCTCCAACCGGCCGATTCCTGCGGGCGCCAACAGCACAGACCGTGCCTATTTCATCCATCACCGTGACGATCCTTCCCGCGAGATCTTTATCGGCCCGCCGATTGTCAGCCGGTCGAATCAGGAATGGGTGATGACCATCAGCCGGCGTTTCAATGATTCGCAGGGTACTTTTGCCGGTATTGTGGCGGTGACCTTAGGCATCGAAAACTTCCTGCGCTTGTTTGGCAAGATCGATGTCGGGCAGGACGGCGCGATTGGCTTGTCCCACACAGACGGTACGTTGCTGGCTCGCTATCCGTTTCGCGAGCAGGACATGGGGCGCAACTTTTCCAAGTCGCCCATCTATGTGAAGTACCTGGTTGATCAGTCAGTCGGCACCGCCTCTTTTACCTCCAGCCTGGACGGCGTGGAGCGGCTCTACGCCTTTCGCCAGAGCGACCGGCTGCCGCTGATCACCACGGTGGCAATCGGCAAGCACGAAGCCCTCGCCGCGTGGCGCACCGAGGCGCTCTTATCGGCGGTGGTAGTGGCGGGGCTGCTGGGGCTTACCGGTCTTATCGGCTGGTTTTTGATCCTGGATATCCGTCGGCGCACCGAGGCTGAAGATCAGTTGCGTGAAACCCAGCGGCAGTTGCTCACCTCCAACGGGCAGCTTGAGTTGCTGGCGATGAAGGATGCGCTGACGGGTTTGGCAAACCGGCGCTGCTTTGATGAGAGCCTCGCCAGGGAGGCGCTGCGCGCCAAGCGTGAGGGCACGACGCTGGCATTGCTGATGATCGATATCGACTATTTCAAGCGCTTTAACGACGCTTACGGGCATGTGGCAGGGGACGCATGCCTGCAGACGGTGGGCAGAATCTTCGAGGCGTGCGTAAGGCGGCCGTTAGACCTGGTGGCGCGGTATGGCGGCGAGGAGATGGGCATCATCATGCCGGACACCGACGCTGACGGCGCCGCCGTGGTGGCCCAGCTTATTCTCGACCTGTTGAAGCAAGAGAACATCGTGCACAGCACCAGCCCGTTCGGGCGGCTGACGGCAAGCATCGGCATTGCGACGGCCACCGGGGTTCAGTTGGAGGACTTGCAAGGGTTGGTGGAGGTGGCGGATCGGGCGTTGTACAGCGCCAAGGCGGCGGGTCGTAACCAGTGTGTGACGGGGGCTGGTGACTGGGGTTCACCATTGAACCCCAGTTGAACGGGGCCAGCCCGCTTCAGTCGGTTTGCTTAAACCCCGCTCACCAATTTCCCGCCGTCCATCCGGCGCTTATAAGCACTGTCTCGACTGGCCAACCAGAAGTACAGCGGTGACGTCACCACCAGGCCCACCACCCAGGACAAATCCGCGCCATTGATGTGCTCGGAAATCGGCCCTACATACAGCGGCGTGTTCATAAACGGAATCTGCACTGCAATCCCGATCGCATAGGCCAGCAGCGCCTGTGGGTTGTACTTGCCATAAATCCCGCCATCCACGCGAAAGATCGAGGCAATGTCGTACTTGCCTTTGTGAATCGCGTAGAAGTCGATCAGGTTGATCGCCGTCCACGGCACCAGCACCACCAGCAGCACCAGCACCATGTCGACGAAGTGGCCGATGAAGTCTTTGGAGGCGAACACGGCAGCAATGGCGCACGCGGCCAGCACCAGGGTGGAGATCACTGCGCGGCTTTTGGCGGTGGGGATCCAGCGGTAGGCGAAGGTCTGGATCAGGGTAATGATCGACAACACCGCGCCATACAAATTGAGGGCGTTGTGGCTGATCACGCTGAGCAAGAACAGCACCAGCATCAACGGGCCGATGGCGCCGGTGGCGAGTTTTACTGCGTCCATGGTGTCCATGCCCACCGGAGTGGCAAGCACGGCGACGGCGCCGAAGATAAAGGCCAGGCTGGAGCCGAGGGCGGAGCCCAGGTAGGTGGTCCAGAAGGTCGACGCCACAGGCACGTCAGCCGGCAGGTAGCGCGAGTAGTCGGACACGTAGGGCGCAAAAGCAATCTGCCACAACGCCGCCAGGGATACGGTGGCCAGCCAGCCGGAGATGTTGAAGCTGCCACGGGTCAGGAAGTCGGTGGTCTGCACGTGAGTGAAGATGTAGCCGAAGCCCAGCACGATGCCGGCGCCGAGCACCCAGGTGCCGATGCGGTTGAGCACGTGGATAAAGC